>NZ_BAAHBD010000009.1:0-147713 GCF_054776975.1 Spirosoma harenae
GCAGCAGTATTCATTAGAAAACCTCCTGTTTTGTAGTTTGGCGACCACAAAGTTCAGGAGGTTTTCGCTTTTTTAGTCAGACCAAAAATTCGGGATGACTCATGCCTATGATTTCCTCCCAAGGTCTGTGTCCTCACAGACCCATTCGCGTCAGCCTGAATTGACTTACAAGGAAGCCCTCCGGTCTGTGAGGACACAGACCGGGGAGTAAGAATAACACTACACATTATTTCCAGCCGGTGACTTTACAGGATCCGTTACGTCAGTAGTTTCCCGAAAAATCTATGATGTAACTATCACTTTTATGAACTCGAGCGACTTGATTGACCGTCCCCGAAACTCTCATATGGATTTCGATCAGGTATATTTCTGGACAAATACAATCAAAGACTGGAAGCGATTATTAGCACCCGATAAATACAAAGAAGTTATTATTGATTGTTGGCGCGAGTTAGTGAAGCGGCAAAAAATAGCCATTTATGCCTTTGTCATCATGCCTAATCATTTACATGTTCTGTGGGAGATGCTTGAGCCTAATGGCAAAGAAATGCCGCACGCTAGTTTTAATAAGTTCACAAGTCACCGATTCCTGAATGACTTACGTATTCGCCATCCACAAGTATTGCCATTCTTTACAGTTGACGATGATGAGCGTCGCCATCGATTCTGGCAACGTGATGCCTTAGCCATATTGATGGATGACCACGTCAAAATGAAGCAGAAGGTACATTATATTCACAATAATCCCTTGCAGGAACGCTGGAATTTGGCTAAACGGCCTAAAGAGTATGCTTGGTCGTCAGCTCAGTTTTACGAAACAGGGGTTGATGGATTTGGTATCCTAACTGATTATCGGGAACGATTTGGCTAATGGTTTAGCCTACAGACTTTCTAACTTAGATCCGTCAAATGCTATTTTGACGGAAAGTTTACGATCTGTGAGGACACAGACCGAGGATTAGTAATCAGATAGCTATTTGTACAATACACTCAACCAAGGTCTGTGTCCTCACAGACCCTCTCGCGCCAGCTGAAATTGACTCAGAAGGAGCGTTCCGGTCTGTGAGGACACAGACCGGGGAAATAGAGAATTAGGGGCGGACCCCTACCCTTTCGGCCGTTTATAAAGCGGTACGGTGCTGCATGGCTCCCCAAATAACAGGCTTTGTACAACCGGGCGCAATACACGCGTCAACTCGACATAAGCGGCCGTTGGTACAGGCACTTTCGAGCACCCTTTGACGACGACACGCGCATCGCGATAGTCTTCGGGGTTGATATGAGAAATGGCGTCGAAATAGAGTTTTTCTTCCAAATCGGCCAGGTTACCGAATACGATAGTATTTGCATACGGTTGCAATTGCAGCGTCAGGAGCATGTACGCCCAGGTTGGGATGATGGCATCTTCGGTGCATGTGATCGCTACGTTTTTACCGGAATACTGGCTCCAGCCATGCTCTTTCAGGAACGCCCGAAAGTCTTTTTCTTTCAGGATAAGGCCCATGAAAAGGTTATCTTTCAGGTCATAAACGACTCGTTCACCGGAGTGATAATACTCTTCGAGATCAAGCGTAATCAGACCACTATTGGCTACGCGATTAACAATTTCTGCTTCCATAGTTTCCGTTCTCAATAACCCGTAAACAGCGTATACCGCCTAGCCGTTCATTGCGGGTAAATAACTCGTTAAGGTTTGGAAATACCGAACTTTCGAGCCGCTTTTTTTGCTACTTTTGTTCTTATATCCCTTTACGAACCGACTTAGACACTTGGCCCATGAAATTTATTGTTTCCTCGTCTGTCCTCCTAAAAAACCTTCAGCATATTAATGGTGTCGTGGCCACCAATCCGATTGTTCCGATCCTCGAAAATTTCCTGTTTCGCATTGAGGATGGGACACTTACGGTGACGGCGTCGGATCTGCAAACCACCATGACAACCCAGATTCCGGTCGAGTCGAGCGATAATGGTTCAATTGCCATTCCAGCAAAACTACTGCTCGATACGCTGCGGAGTCTGCCCGAACAACCCGTTACTGTCAATATCGATACCGATACATTCGGTACTGAAATCCTAACGGATAACGGTCGCTATAAACTTTCTGGTGAAAACCCGATTGACTTCCCGAAACTACCGACCGTTAACAAAAATATGTCGATCGAGATGCCGTCGGATGTGTTGTTGGGCGCCATTAACAACACTGTTTTTGCGACTAGTACTGACGACCTTCGCCCAGCGATGACAGGCGTGCTGCTACAACTGACCGGCGAAAATGCCACGTTCGTAGCCACCGATGGTCACCGGCTTATTCGTTACCGCCGAACCGACCTTAGTGCATCGGGCAGTACATCAATCATTATTCCTCGCAAGGCGCTGCAACTCCTAAAAGCATCTTTGCCGGAAAATACACCCGTTACGGCGGAGTTTAGCCAGTCGAACGCATCATTTACGTTTGGTGGGACCAAACTGATCTGCCGACTGATCGACGAGCGGTTCCCAGATTACGAAAACGCGATTCCGACGAACAATCCGAACGTAATGACCATTGGCCGAACAGATCTGCTAAATTCACTGAAACGGATCATGATCTACGCCAACCGGACAACGCATCAAATTCGCCTATCGCTGAAGAAAAATTCGCTGACGATTTCGGCTGAAGATTTAGATTATTCCAACGAAGCCAACGAAAAACTCCTCTGCGAATATGATGGCGATCCGATGGAAATTGGCTTCAATGCGAAGTTGATGGCTGAAGTATTAAGCAATCTCGGCGCGAAAATGCTGTCGCTCGAAATGTCAGCTCCCAATCGGGCTGGTCTGCTGATTCCGGCCGACAAAGAAGAAAACGAAGATATCCTGATGCTGGTGATGCCAGTGATGTTGAATACATACGCTTAAAAATAGTGATGAGCTATGAACGATGAGTGATGAGTTGGCTGACGAGAAAGCAAAAATCAAGCGTCAGCCAACTCATCACTCATCGTTCATAGCTCATCACTTACCCCAAAATGGCCAAACGCACTGCTCCGGCTCTGGTTTTTATATTCATTACGCTGCTTATCGACGTTACCGGGCTGGGGATTATTATCCCGGTTTTTCCGAAACTGATTGAGCAATTGATTCATGGAAACATTAGTCAGGCAGCTAGTTATGGTAGCTTTCTAACGTTTTCCTATGCTGCCATGCAGTTCATTTTCTCTCCTATTCTAGGGGGGCTAAGTGATCGTTTTGGGCGTCGGCCAGTGCTATTATTTTCATTATTCGGTTTTGGTATCGACTACATTTTTCAGGGTTTTGCCCCTAGTATAGAATGGTTGTTCTTGGGTCGGATGCTGGCAGGTGTGACCGGTGCCAGTTTCACCACAGCAACGGCCTATATTGCTGATATCAGTACCCCCGAGAAACGGGCACAAAACTTCGGTTTGATCGGTGCAGCCTTCGGCGTGGGCTTCATTCTGGGACCTGCTTTAGGTGGCTTTCTAGGCCAATACGGTCCCCGTACACCCTTTTTCGTATCGGCTGGGCTAACGTTACTCAATTTCCTTTACGGTCTGCTTATTCTGCCGGAATCATTAGCTCCCGAAAACCGTCGCCCGTTCGATTGGAAGCGGGCCAATCCAATTGGGTCGCTGAAGCGTTTGGGGAAGTATCCGGTTGTTTTGGGACTAGTGGCCTCGCTTATTCTGATTTACATTGCCGGATTCGCCGTACAAGGAACCTGGACGTTTTACGTCATGGAGAAATTCAAATGGGACGAAAAAACAGTGGGTTTTTCGTTGGCAGCCATAGGATTATCATTTGCTATTGTACAAGGCGGATTGAGCCGACTTATTATCCCGAAATTAGGTCAGCTACGATCTGTTTATATCGGTATGATGTTCAGCGCGATTGGGTTTCTTTTGTTTGGATTGGCAAACCAAAGCTGGATGATGTTTGCGTTTATGACCGTCTACGCATTAGGGGGCATTGCCGGGCCGACTATTCAAGGGATTATTTCCAATCAGGTTCCAGCGAATGAACAAGGTGAATTACAGGGAGCCTTAACCAGTCTGGTCAGTACGACATCTATTTTCGGCCCGCTGATTATGGGGAATCTTTTCTCCTTTTTTACCTCAACGAAAGCCCCTGTTTACCTGCCGGGCGCGCCGTTTTATTTAGGCTCTCTGCTTATTCTCATCAGCGCCTTACTCGCCCGACGAGGACTAAAACGAAATGGAATTCATCTAACGACAGAACAGCCCGTAGTTCCTACTGAGCCAGTGTAGAAGGCATACGATTACACCCATCCCAACCAGCCTAATCCGAAACTAACCGTATTGCACGTAAAGCCAACGAGCAGACTATACGGCCAGGTTGTTTTCCAAAGCACCCGAACCCAAACGCTTTCGACCAGGGCCACCAGGATTTCAAGCAGAAAAATATTTCCGCCGTAATTGAAGTAGTAATACATCAGAAACGGCCAGGTCGATGCGCTAATTAATATACCTAACCATAGAATGTTACCAGATTTGTCCTGTTTACGAAGGAACAGGAATAAAATCGGAATTTCGATTAGCCAGGTTTTTACCAGATAAATCCACATCAGCGCTTTCGACTACGAAGGTACAGGACGCTCAGTAAACCCATTACGGCTACACTTCCAACGGCCAACCAGTTCAGGTCTGGCTCTGTGGATGACGTGTAATTCCGATCTGGTTTTTGGGAAGGTTCGGGTCGTTCATTTTGGTTGAGATACGGTTTTTGCTCAATCGTCCCATCGACATAGCTGTATTTTACACTATCATAGGCTATTACAAGACCATCGTTTCCTATTTTTTTGATCGTCAATATATCCTCAATTACCCGAACAGGATCAGCCTCCTCTCTGGTAAAAATTCCGCTAATCTTTACACTCGAGCGAAGCATATCTGGATTTTCTTCAAAATAGTGTTCCAGTTTCTTCTCCGATTTTTCACTGCCTTCCAAACGATCCGATTTTATAGCCTCTTCGCTGAATTTTTCTTTCGCGATGGCACAAATAACTGGTGGAGCAAGCCTATAAAACGGAATACATTTCTGCGGTTGGATAATCTGGTAACTACGGCCATGGAATGCCTCATAGGTTAAAAACACATACCCAGAATACTGCACCATATTATTAATCCGAACACAGTAGTCTACCCCTTGCTGACCATCAGGGATGACGTCAGCCCGACTTCGGAATACGTCGAGAGTCAGCAACAGGCTAAGAAAAATCAAGTTTAAGGGTTTCATATTCGTGTAATCAATTTGCCTTCATAGGCAATTCCCTTTACATCTGTTTACGCTTCCGAACACGACGAACGATGAGCAATAAAACCACCGCGACTACACCGACAATCAACGTAGTATCCAGCAGCGGAGAACCTGTAGGCTGACTTTTGACGATGTCAGCAAAGGCATACGAAAACGTAATAGAGAAAAGCAGTGCAAGCATGTATTTTTTCATGTTCAGGGTTATTTACGCAATGTTGACGGTTGGTTTTCTGATGACCAGAAGGAGTAATACAAACCCCAGGTCAACAGTCCCAGCAAGATCAGCTGAGTGAAAAAGGAGAAATACGTGTCGAGCGGAACAAAAGATACCAGGCCCCCAAGTGCGATCGCCAATCCAAACGTTGCTCCACTCACTGTGGCGGGTGTATTGGGGAAAAGACGCTGTAAAGCGACAATACTAACGGGCGTCAGTGATTGCAATAGGCCCGTTCCGACCATCAGCCAGAACAATTTTCGATGCCCCCAACTGAGTGCCGGTATAGCAATTGTCAGCGCAACCAGTGCATAGATTTTCCAGGGGATCCGGTCGGTCAGCCAACCGCCAACCAGTTTCCCTGCCATAGCTGCCATTGCTATGTACAGAAGCCAATCATACTGATCGCTGTAAAGCAGTTGAATCATATTCCACACTGCCGACCGTAATGCAATGGCAGTCAGCAACAGAATCATTAGATAATCGTGATTATCCAGTGGTGGCCGCTCGGTAGAGAGGACTTGTTTTTGGGCGAGTGGAAAATTCGTTTTTACTAATGTCAGCATAACGAGCGTTAATCCAGCCATAAGTGCATAACCCACACCAGAAAATTGCATCGCACCCGACCAGCCCCCTAACGCTAATCCCATAACTCCAAAGGCCGAGAAGATCCCAACGAAACGTGATTGTTCGGGAAAGCTTGTCAGTATTACCGCTCCGCCCGCTACGTGAAAAACAGCGGAACTTACGCCAGCCAACACAACCGCAGGCCACACAAACTGCGCATATAGCAACCCTACTGATACGATCATACCAGCCAATGAAAGTACAGAAGCTTTCCGGTAATGTCCGATCTGATCTAGCCAGACTCCGGCAGGAAGTTGCCCGCCAAAAGCCAGTAAATTATACACCATGATCGCACTACCGATTTGTAAGAAACTGGCATTATGCGATAAATGACCAATCAGAAAACCGGCCGAAGCATCTGAAAAGCCATGCCCTATTCCGAGCGTTATTACAGTAGTCTGGTATCTTACTGTTCTGGAGGGATTGTTGGCTATGACGTTCATACGTATCTGTTAGTCATTGAATTAACTACGACAAATATCGAACGCCAAGAGCGATTTTAACATCTGGGAAAACCTATATTTTACGACCAGAATACCTGTAGATTTCGATTATTCTTTCTTAAACTCCATACCATCGATAACCAATGTATTTACTTTCCCGGAAACGCCTAGAATAAATTGCGCGCTGGTCTTTCCATACCACGCTTTGTGATAAGGACCGTAAAACAGATCGTAGTGCCAATGGGATAAAGTAGCAATTAGTGCATCGTTATTAACATTGGCGATCAATCGATTACCGCTTACGGTTACATTCGTTTCACCGTACAAAGGGCTCATGTATTTTCCGGCGTAGGCTATTAAAGGCAGCGAAGGAGATGTGTTGGGAATACGCTTATCAATAAACGCTTTCTCAGCTTTTTTACGTTGCGCTTTCAGACCATCGTAGAGCGTCTTAAACTCAGCGCTCCAGTCGCGATTGCCGCCCAACGCAAACCAGTCGAAGGTTTTGTATAGCAACGCATGACGCACTTCGGCATGATCGTAATTGCCAAAAACATAAACGCCAAGCTTCTCATCCGGCAACTGCCCGGTAATGGCCGTTAAACCGGATAAACTGCCAGTATGGAAATTCACTTTATGTCCTCTATAATCGTGCTGATACCAGGCTAGACCGTAGGTGCGCCAGTTTGGTTTTAAAACCTGCATGGTTGGGTATTCATCCTCGGGAAAGAACGTTTGTGGGGTAAACATTTCTTTCCAGGTTTCAGGCTTTAGCAAACGGCCACCACTGTATTTACTGCTGTCGAGCATACAGATTACCCATTTGCCGATATCATCCGCCGATGACCAGACCGCGCCCGCTGAACCGATTTCACTATCGGCTCCGTATTCGATAACCCGAATCGTATCATTGATGGCATAATGCGGTTTTGTCAGATTATTATCCTTGATGTAACCGCGTTTGGGAGCGGTGCGAGTCATGCCCAAGGGTGTGAAAATTCGTTCTTTCAGAAATTCGGCCCAGGTTTTTCCAGTAATTCGTTCGATGATCCGGCCAGCGGCTGAATAGAATGTATTCTGATACTCGAATCCGGCCCGAAACGGATAACTCGGCTTCACATATTGCATTCGACGGAACACCTCATTGGCCGGAATACTCATGGCCCCACTCATAAAATCAGTACTCCCGACCCCTGTATCATGAATCAGCAAATCGCGAATGCGTAGTTCGCGGGTTACGTACGGATCGTACAATTGAAGCTCGGGAAGGTATTTACTGACAGGATCGTTCCAGGCAATTTTACCCTCGTCTACCAACATGCCCATCAGCGCGACGGTCATGGCTTTTGTGGTTGACGCACAGGCAAATAAGGTTTGTGTATCGACTGGTTCCGATTTACCTAACTCCCGAACGCCATACCCTTTCTTAAAAATTACCTGATTATCCTTCACTACGACGATCGACATTCCGGGCACTTCCCAATGCTTACGAACGGTTTCTACATAGGTGTCAAATGCCTGAATTCGGCTAGCCGATATTGGCTTCTGCGCCAGAAGCGGGAGTGTATACAATGCAAAGAGGATAGTAGCGCGCAATTTCATGAACAGTTATAAAATATGGCCAGGAGCGCAATATGCCAAAAAAAACACTGCATACTGCGCTCCTGGCCATATATTCACAAACTGAACACAACATTAAATCTGAGCATCATGCCATCTTCGGTTTTCATACCCATCAGCGAGGGCCGTTCAATGCTATAGTCGCTCATGCTGACCGGAAATTCGCCGGTGAGCGTCAATTTGTTACCTGATTCTTTCCTGGTTGCCTGTAAGGTAACTGGCTTCGCAATACCATGAAAGGTTAATGTACCTTTGGCAGTCAGCGCACCATTATCGCCCACTTTAATATCCGAACTGGTGAACGTCACATTCGGGTATTTTATACCGTCGAGTACTTCTATCGCGTGCGAATCTCGGTTGTTGTTATCGCTATCGAACGATGCCACTTTCACCGCAACCGCTACTGTTTCGGGCTGTTTAGTTTCGTCGTTATAGATCATTGCACAACTTACATCATGGCTAACGCCTTCCCAGCTATGGAGCGGATGTTTGGCCGCATAGGTAACTGTTGAAGCGGCCTTATCAGCCATGATTTTGCGCTTAGCAGTAGGAGCCACAAAAGCCAATAGCATCCCGATGGCTAGTAAATAGCCACATTTAATTGTGTATTTCATGATCTTAGAAAGTTAAGGAAACCACCGAAACCGCATACGCCCCAAACGTAGTATAGGCAGCCGCTCGGTGATAAGGTTTTAGATCAGGATTCTTTTCAATCATGTGCGCCAGAACATTGGTCGCTACCATTCCCGACAGGTGCAGAATGGCCAGGTATTTATGCAGTTTGATGGACGAAAACCCTTTTCTTGCGCCCACAATCGGCGGAGGAGTTGTCAGCGACAGGGCTAACGTAGTGCCATAAGTAATATTAATAAAGGTAGCCGATCGTTCGTGCCACTTTTTGGTATCCACGTACTCCTGACCTTTGGCGTTGTAGAGTTTAGCTCCAAGTAATCCCTGCGCGATAAAACCAGCCAACGTAACAAAACCGCCAATCTGGTGCGCTACAAGCATTGTCCGTCGAACCTTTAATTCTTTTGCTCGACCTTCGGGCGTCAATGGAGCGACATTCATACTACGCAGTAATCCTTTCGGTCCCCAGAATGCCCGCTGTGTAAATAGCATTTTATGCGGTAACAACTCCTGTTTATCAGTTGAGTCAGCCAGGCCAGCTAGCAATTCATCAGCCGAAGCATCCGGTTTGGGCTTCGGAGCACTAGTAGTATCCTTACGCACACCCGTGGAATCCTGTGCGCGTAAGGAACCTAGTCCGAAGCATAAAAGCGAAATAAAAAACGCGTACTTCATTCGGTTCAATTAGTTAGGCAGTTACTGTCAAGGTATTACCGTCACTACTTAGCGACGTTTTGTATTGAGTCAATGCCTTTGTAGCAGGCCCCACATCAACAGCTCCTGTCGTGCTATATTCAGAGCCATGATTCGAGCAGTAGATATCGTCCTGATTCGCCCGATATACTACTTCTGACCCTTCGTGAGTGCAGGTTTTGGAAAGCGCGACCACAGAGCCACTTTTTGTTTTGGCCACGATCAGGCTGCCAATGATAGCGTAATTACCAGCCGTTTTCAATTTACTATACGCTGCATTGGTCAGATCAACAGTAAAGTTAATGGCACCTGCCGAGGTAACAGCATTACCTGTAACCCCTGCGCCTGGTGTGGTCGTACCACCGCCGGGCGCAGGATCATCGGAGCCGCCTTTCGAGCAGGCTGTCAGACCTGTACCCATACAATAAAATGCCATCAGAGCTGCACTGCTCATGCCCAGGCTACGCAGGAATTCTCCTCGCTTCATTTGGTCGGTTGTTTGATTACGTTCCATGTTTGTTCGTTTCATGTAGTTACATCAATTAATAGCCTACTCTAGACTACTAGTAGAGGTTTGGTCATAATTTTAAACGAAGTGAGAAAAATGCGCCCGTGCTTAGTAAGTTAATATTGAAGAATCCAACCCCTCGTAAAGGCATCTTCATAAAGGGTTCAACTTGCCACGACAATCGACGACTAATCGCCCGTTCATAGCCTATTGACAGATTAAAATTACTGACTCCATATCCACCTGTACTAGTCGTTGTATCAGTACGCTGTCCATAATATGAATGCGTATAATTGAATTTATATTCTTCGTCTTTAATGATATAACTCGTTACACCTCCGCTTATAAACCAGCGACTCCATAATCGCTTATCAGCCTGAGGATGTAGAATAATATCATAACGCAAGTTGATTGGTATATCAATCATATTGCAACGACCATCAATTGTTTCTGGAGGTGAGTATGGCATCCCTCCCGGTTTGGGGTTTTTTGCCCATATACCAGCCGGTGCCTTATATTCATCTCCTAACGCCCGGTAGACTTTAGTACTCTGTAAAACGCCAGCCTGAACGCTCCAGCGCGATGCCAATCGATATTCCAGCATCAATCCGACATTTGTACCGGGTCGGGAAAAGTTTTTCAGGCCAACCGAACTTAAATCAGGCGCTACAACAAATCGTACACTTAATCCTTTCTGAACCGGCACTGCTGGTGTAACCTTTGTTGAAACCGTATCCGGTTGCGCAATTACGGGGGGATTCGTAAATGTCACTTTTGGCCAATTTGCAGGTCGAATAGCCAGTCCGTTCAGTGTTGGCAAAGCAACAGATGTCGGTTCATTCAAAATCGTTGCGGTTGGATTTTCGACCGTAGTCGAGGCTTCCTGCTGCGTAAATTCCTGCTGATTTCTTGTACGTTGGTTCGTTAGCGAACCAGAACGCGAAGTCGCATACGTTGTACCCAAAATCGCAAGTTCTTCACGATGAGCCGGTTTTTTACGCCGTTGCCGAATCACAGTACCTGTTTTAGAACGAAGTGTTTCTGCTGAGCGGTTGGCTGCCATTTTTCTCCCGCTACCTGTCAAAGAAATGACTGTCGGATCAGAACGATTGACTCGATTGTTTCCAGCGAGTCGGCGGCCAGTTTTTACCGAATACGCCG
This sequence comes from Spirosoma harenae, assembly GCF_054776975.1. Classification (NCBI taxonomy): domain Bacteria; kingdom Pseudomonadati; phylum Bacteroidota; class Cytophagia; order Cytophagales; family Cytophagaceae; genus Spirosoma; species Spirosoma harenae. Next base: position 11,171 of record NZ_BAAHBD010000009.1, read on the forward strand.
ATGAACCGGATTTCGTTGCAACGTTGGCAACTTCAGGTGCCGTGGTTGGCTTCGATCGTGTCATTAATCGATCAGAATTGCTTTCTGATTTTTCAGCACTTTTCTCCAAGTTTGCCCCACCAGCCGACTCTCGAACGGCATCGGTTTTCTGCTCGGAAGAAGCAACCGGAGCGGCATCCGGTTGCTTTTCGTCGGCTGATTGGGGTGATTCGATTAAATGTGTTTCTTTCGATCCTTGTGCTGTCGCAGCCAATTCAGGTTCAGTATCCGTTTTAATAACCTCAGATTCTGGCTTTGTTTTCGTAGACGAAACGGTTTTATTTTCAGTCGAATTCGCTTTTTGATACACAAACCAGCCTCCTCCCGTCAGCAGCAATAGCAGCAGAACGGGTAATCCCCACCGAAGCAGGTTTTTCCAGACAAATGACCCAGCCGGCCGGGTTTGTTCGTCGACGTCAAGGCGGGCTTTCATATCCTGCCAGGCAGCCTGATCGAATGGGGGATTGAACTCTTCAGCTGACTTTCTGAAGAGCCCATCCAATTGGTCATCGGTTAGCTCTGACATACTCGTCGTAGTTGATTTGTTTCAATAACTGGCGCAAATTTTCGCGCGCCCGAGCCAGGTTTGATTTCGACGCACCTACCGAAATGCCAAGTTGGTTGGCAATTTCCTCGTGCGTAAATCCATCCATAACATATAAGTTAAAAACCAGCCGATAAGCAGGTGATAGCTGCTGAATCAAAGCCAGCAAATCTTCGTGGGCTAATTGACTGAATGCGTCTACCGATTCCGAAACGGCAGTTTGTTCAATTTTTTCAACTCCTTCATGATGATGACGTACTTCCCGACGATATTGATCAACAGCCGCATTGATCAATATTCGCCGGAGCCACCCTTTAAATGGCTGTGCTGGATCGTACTGATCCAACCGTGTAAAGACCTTCAAAAATCCATCATTCAGTACTTCCAGAGCCTCTTCACGACTCGGAGCATATCGTAAGCAAACACTCATGGCATACCCATAAAACTGCCGGTAGAGCAATTCCTGACTTTGCCGGTGATTGCGCAAGCAACCTGCCAGTAAATCAGTTAAAGGAGGTATGTGCGGAGTATTAGCCAAAATTATTCCGTCTGTCTTTATGGATGGAAGTTAATGAACAATGGATTTCTCCAGGCTCGTTAACTAGTTCGGTGCTTCAACTGACGTCGTATTCACGACAGGCCAGACACCGGGTTTTGGTACACTTACGCCTTTGGTAGCCCCACGTTGACCATTATCGGATCCGAAATAATAGAGTGGCCATCCTTTATAGGTCAACTGGGTTTTTCCTACGGCAGTAATCGTCGTAAAATCACTGCGTTTGAGCACAGAAGGAAGTTCGCCAATCGTAGACGATGTCTGAAAAATAGGCCAGGTCGCGTCGTTGCTCAAATCTGCTTTTGTGTAATTGTTTTTATTCTTTTTATCGTTGGCAAATGCATACAGCGTTCGCCCGACACTGTCCGTCAAAAAAATCGAATTACCAGTGCCCTCTTTGGTATCAAAAGTATAGTTTTTACCATCATTTCCAACCAGTTGTCGTGACGCCAGCATGACAGTATAATTCGGTTTAGCGACTAACCATACATTGTTGACATTTTCGCCAGCGACATCCCCAGCTTTTGTATCATTTTGATAGTAATAGAGTGGCCATCCTTTAAATGTTGTCTGTTTACTACCATCCGTACGGGTAATCGTGCCAAAATCCGCTGCTTTCAGGCCTGCTCCAAGTGAGGGATTTTCTTTGTAGAAAATTGGCCAAACCGTAGCGCAGTTTCCCGTACAACTCGATACGCCAGCCACGTCGGGCGCAAAAAAATAGAGTGTTTTACCGCCATCTCCCGTAATTACCTTACCCAGCGAGGTAGTGCCAACGGAAATGTCGAATGTAGTAATGGGATTTTCTTCATCCTTACAACTAAGTAAAACGGTGGCTAATAGGGCCATTGCTGCCAGGCCTTTAGCCCAAAGGGACGATCTCATTTATCAACTGTGTTTTTAGTATGAGAAAAAGAACAGTTGAACCGGTTCGTCTGGCAATACGGGCATTCAAAAGGAAGGGTTGCGTAACAGATCAAAAAATTTATTCATTATCCGCACGTCGGTCGGCCCGAATCTCCGGAATCGTGTCGGAATCGATCAGCCCTAACGATGCAGCATGTTCAGCCGCAGCGACTGTATCAGCAACCAATAACATTGGGACTTTATAGGTTTCAGTCGTACGTATCAATTCGCGAACGGCTTCATCTCGCTGATCTTCTGATACATCGCGAATATAGATGGCCAAAATTCGACTGGGATTCTCACGAACGACCTGCGCGTAGATTTCGGGATCCTGCTGCCCGCTATCGCCAATCAGTACAAACGGCAGTTGCGGATTCACATCCATCACCTTCCGAATCATGGCCAGTTTATGCGTATGATGCCCTTCCGATGACAGCAAATTCAGATTCAAACTAAAATCCCGAAGCAATAACGGTCCTTTGGGAATGCCCTGAATCCGAAAAAAATCAACCAGCAAATCATATAAATTCCAGGGACTACTCGACACGAAATAGATCGGGTTGAAGAGCGTTGTTAGGGGGCCACTTTGCAACGCCCGATAAAAAGCCGCAATCCCGGCAAATGGCAATCGACTATAAGCATTCCCCAGAAATGTCAGCCGAGCCGTTTGCAATAGATTCGTCGCATCAGTCACCAAAACTGTATCATCAATATCAGAAATCACCCCGAATTTGCTGAACGGTGGCGAAACCATCAGATAGCCATCTTTACTAACAGACTGGTTATCATGCAATTCGACTGCATCGGGCTGTACTACGCCATCCAGCGAATACCGAACTGGAAACCAGGCCCGCCCCGCTGGTAAATTATCTGGCGGATTAATTGTTAGCTCAAAAAACCCTTCGTCATTTGTACTGGTCGTATACGATTCTCCAAACGCTTCGATCCGTACAGCGACATCAGACACGGCGTCGCTCTCAAAGCGTTGGTAGGTAGCCAGCAGATTTTGCCAGAATGTATCGTGATCGCTTGGTGTGCTTAGGTCACACTGACGTAGCACTCGTCCCTTGAGCCAAACCGCAGTTGGACTACCAAAACCACGGTAATAAATAATTTTATACGGTTTTTCGGCATCAAGTCGGCCAACGAGCCGGGTCTTGAGCCGATCAAAATGGGTTTCTATATCAGCAACGGTATTCAGTAAACTATCTTTCCAGCTAGACATATTCATGCGGTCATCCGGGGTTTAGTGATAACTTTGTGGGTGAAAAAATCGTCAGTCAATAGTTGATAGTCTTAAGCTTTTGTCAGTTACTGACTATCGACTATTGACTGACGATTATTGACTAATAAAATCATGAGCAAACAAATTGTTTATAGCCCGCAGGCACCCGAGCCCATTGGCCCTTACAGTCAGGCAGTAAAAGCGAACGGAATGCTGTTCGTTTCCGGCCAGATTGCGGCCGAACTGGCGACCAATAGCGATATTAAAGCCGAAACCCAGAAGGTTATGGAAAACATTGGTGCCATTCTGCAAGCTGCCGGGCTCGATTACACGAACATCGTAAAGAGCAGCATCTTTGTCAAAGACCTGGGTAATTTTGCCGCCATCAACGAAGTATATGGCCGCTTTTTCACCTCCGAGCCACCCGCCCGCGAAACCGTTGAAGTAGCCCGTCTGCCGAAGGATGTTAATGTTGAAATTTCAGTAATCGCTATTTAATTGAGTGATTGAGCGAATGAGTGCTTGGGTGAATACTTCGAATTGCCTTTTATTCACTCAATCACTCATTCGCTCAATCACTCATTATTACTCTTATGTCAAGTCCCGTTCGCGTTCGTTTCGCACCCAGCCCTACCGGCCCACTACACATTGGTGGGGTGCGTACTGCGCTTTATAATTACCTGTTCGCCCGCAAAATGGGTGGCAAAATGCTCTTACGTATCGAAGACACCGATCAGAATCGGTTTGTGCCGGGAGCTGAGGATTACATTTTAGAATCACTACGCTGGGTCGGTATTGAAATCGATGAAGGCCAGGGCGTTGGTGGTCCCGATGCACCTTATCGGCAATCGGAGCGAAAAGAAATTTATCAAAAAGAGGCCCAGCGTTTAGTAGACGAAGGTAAAGCGTATTATGCATTTGATACCGCCGACGAACTAGACGCTATGCGCAAACGGCTGGAAGATGCCAACGCGCCAGCCGCGCAATACAACGCCATCACGCGAACGCAAATGCGCAATTCGCTCACGATGAAACCCGACGAAGTGAAGGCAAGAATCGAAGCGGGCGATCCATTTGTGATTCGGTTAAAAACTCCCCGCAAAGAAGAAGTTCGACTAAACGATCTGATCCGGGGCTGGGTAACGGTGCATTCGTCGGCTATCGATGACAAAGTTCTGCTGAAATCAGATGGTTTGCCAACGTATCACCTCGCTAACATCGTCGACGATCATCTAATGGGCATTACGCATGTGATTCGGGGAGAGGAATGGCTGCCTTCGGCTCCGTTGCACGTTTTATTGTATCGCTACCTGGGTTGGGAAGCGACAATGCCGCAGTTTGCGCATTTGCCGCTTCTGCTGAAACCCGAAGGCAATGGCAAACTTAGTAAGCGGGATGCTGACCTGGGTGGTTTCCCCATTTTCCCGCTTCAATGGACCGATCCTGTTAGTGGACAAGTAGCGCGAGGGTTCCGGGAAGATGGTTATTTGCCCGAAGCACTGGTTAATTTTCTGGCATTATTAGGTTGGAATCCCGGTACCGAACAAGAGTTGTTTACGATGGACGAACTGATTTCAACGTTCGACATTGCACAGATTCATAAAGCGGGAGCCCGGTTCGATATTCAGAAAGCGCAGTGGTTCAATCATCAATATATCCGCCAGCGTCCAGATGCCGAGTTAGCTCCAACCGTACAAAAACAAGCGGAAGAGGCCGGCTTTACGTGTTCTCTGGAAAAAGCTGAAACGATTGTTGCGCTGCTCAAAGGTCGCGTCAATTTTGCTCACGAAATTTTCGCCGAAGCTGGTACTATTTTCAATGCCCCATCCAGCTACGACGAAGCGATTGCAATGGCAAAATGGAACGACGATGCCGTTAAAGCCATAACCGCTTTCCGGGATGCTTTACAAACTTTCGATGGTAACTTTATTGCAGATAACATTAAGCATACACTAAGCGACGCAATGCAGCAAGCCGGTATCAAACAAGGCAAAATTATGCAAGCGATGCGCCTAGCGTTGACCGGCCTCGGTACGGGTCCTGATTTAATGCTGACGATGGAAATCATTGGCAAAGACGAAACGATTCAGCGATTGGAGCGCGCGTTAGTGACATTAAAAACACCTGCCAACTAACTTTTTAAAACCTAAAAGGTCTGCGAGACCTTTTAGGTTTATATTCAAATCTTAAACTCATGGCTAAGAAAAAGACCAATCCCGACGAAAACGATAAACCACGGGTTCATAAAGAACTCGAAGGCTTCGATATTAAGATCAACTCGTTCGGTGAAATCACCACGAGTTTTGATATTGATCGAATCAATCAGTTTCTCAACAAAACCGTTGACGATAAGAAACTTCGCCATCGCACAGACCTAAATCTGAAAGGCGAACCGGAGTCTGACGAAAAGGAAGATCAGGACGATGAGGATCGGCTGTTCGATGAAACCGACAACGATTTGCCCGACGATATCAACCAGCGTTAGAAGTTCGACCGGTCTAAATGCCCGGTTGGTCTTTTTTTAACGCCGTTCGTCAGAAAATTTGCGTTTATAATGACGCCGATTCCGTAGTTTTCGACCACTATCGACTAATCTCATAATCGCATGTACTCGCACGAAATCGACTACAAAATCATTGGAGAAGACATTCAGATCGTAGAAATCGAGCTGGACCCAAACGAAACCGTTATTGCCGAAGCCGGCTCCATGCTCTTCATGGAGGATGGCATCACCTTCGAAACCAAAATGGGCGATGGCTCACAGCCCGATCAGGGTTTCCTAGGGAAATTATTGAATGCTGGTTCGCGGATGATTATGGGCGAATCCTTATTCATGACGCACTTTACGAACCGGGGTGTTGGCAAACGCAAAGTAGCTTTTGCGGCTCCTTACCCAGGTACGATTATGCCGGTTAACCTAGCCAATATTTATGGCAATACGCTTATCGTTCAGAAAGATGCGTTTTTGTGTGCAGCACTTGGCACGAAGTTGAGCATCCAGTTTAATCAACGCCTAGGCGCAGGTTTCTTCGGTGGCGAAGGCTTCATTCTGGAAAAAGTACAGGGCGATGGCATGGCCTTCATCCATTCAGGCGGTGTTGTAATAGAACGTACACTCAATAACGAAACACTGCGCGTCGATACAGGTTGCGTAGTTGGTTTCGAACCCAGCATTAGCTTCGATATTCAACGGGCAGGTGGTTTACGCAGCATGATCTTTGGCGGTGAAGGACTCTTTTTAGCTACGCTCCGAGGTACGGGTAAAGTCTGGATTCAATCCATGCCGATCTCGAAACTGGTTCAGCGACTGGCCCCCTACAGCGCCCAATCGCACAAAGAAGGAGGTTCAGTACTAGGCCAGTTGGGAAACTTGTTTGAGGGTTAATTATGAACCGCAACGGCGGACCGGCAGGACTTATTTGATTTGACTGACCAACTATGATGTTGTTGTCGGTATCAGGGAATCAAATAAAATTGAATACGTAAGACATTTTCTGCCAAAATCGTGTTAATCAGCTAAATCAAATAAATCCAGGTTCAGAATGGAAGTCATTTGCACCAACGACAATTTTCCGGCACCCGTATTAGCGTTTTACGCAGAATTTGGCGTGCAAACGCCCAAGCGCGATAAAATGTACACAATCCGCCAGGTAAAACGTCATACAACGGGCGAAACGGGCGTGTTGCTAAATGAAATCAAGAACCCTGACGTGCCAGTCAAGCATCCGGTGATGGGGGAAGTTTGGTTTGAACCAACGTTCAATATCAATCGGTTTGCTACCTTAATGGGGCAACCGGTTCGGCAGGAAGAGCTGGAAAATGTCAATGTCTAAGCAATAATAAGTTGCATTCAGCAAAAGCCTGACACCAAATTGTCGGGCTTTTGCGTTTTTACGTAGCCGGAATAGGCAATTCATCATTTATGATAAAGTACGTTTCGATTCTTCTTTCGGGAATTCTGTTAGCTGCCTGCGGTAGCAAATCGTCCGATAACTACGTGCCGAAACCTAAAGGGTTTCCAAGATTAGATTTGCCCATCCAACGCTACAAACTCCTTGATCCTGTCCATCCGTATCAGTTTGAGTACAACCAGATTGCCCGGATTTTGCCGGATTCCTTTGCCCGCTCAGAACCACACTGGATTTTCATCAATTACCCAACGTTTCAGGCCAGCGTTCAGTTGACTTACAAGCCTATCCGCAATGACGTAAATCGATTACATGCCATGCTGGAAGATTCGTACAAACTGGCGGCTCGACACAACATTAAAGCGTACGCTATCGAACAGAAAAAAATCCGACTCAAGTCCGGGTTAGAAGCTAGTCTTATTGATTTGTCGGGCGAAGTACCGAGTCAGGTACAGTTCATCACGACTGATTCCACTACGCATTTCCTGCGTGGTGCCTTATATTTCAATACAGCGACTGAAAATGATTCATTGCAACCCGTTATTCAATACATTCGCAAAGATATTTTGCATCTACTGAATACACTGAAATGGAGAAAATAAAGGGAGGTACGATTTACAAAGTACGATTTACGATCTTTTCGAGCGCATGTATTGCTCTTTTACTGGTTCAATCAGCTTCGTTTGCACAGGCTAAAAAGCCAGCCGCCAAACCTTCCGGCAAAGCAGCCGCTGTGGCAACAAAATCACCTGGGCAAAAGATCTATGAACAAAATTGCCTGAGCTGCCATCAGACAGATGGTTCGGGCGTACCGGGTCTAAATCCTCCCCTGCGTGGTACAGACTGGGTACTGGGTGATAAAACCCGGCTTATCAATGTCGTGTTGAAAGGATTACAGGGCCAGGAAATTGAAGGCGATTCGTATGATAATTCGATGCCAGCCCACGATTTTCTTACCGATGCACAAATTGCTGATGTGTTAACGTACATCCGCAGCAGTTTCGGCAACAAAGCCGATGCCATTACGCCAGATGAGGTAAAAACTACACGAGGGCAGAAATAAGAACTGCAACAATGTCTACGTTTGAATCACCCCAACCGAAAATGGCTTCATTATAGGAGCATGATTAGCCGCGGCAATGCCTTCAGAAAGAATTTGTCGCGTTTGTAGTGGGTCAATCACGGCGTCGACCCAAAGTCGTGAGGCTGCGTAATATGGTGATAATTGCGCGTTGTACTGATCGGTAATTTTGGTTAGCTGGGCTTGTTCTTCTTCTGGTGTCATCGGCTGTCCTTTGGCTTTCTGGGCAGCCACCTGGATCTGAAGAAGCGTTTTGGCTGCCGAAGCACCACTCATTACGGCCATTTGTGCCGTAGGCCAAGCCAACATTAGTCGAGGATCGTAGGCTTTGCCGCACATAGCATAGTTACCCGCTCCGTATGAATTACCAACGACAACGGTAAACTTCGGTACTACCGAATTAGCCATCGCACTTACCATTTTGGCACCGTCTTTAATGATTCCTCCCTGCTCAGCACGGCTGCCAACCATAAATCCCGACACGTCCTGCAAAAACACCAGCGGAATCCGTTTCTGATTGCAATTCATAATAAAACGGGCCGCTTTGTCAGCGGCATCACCATAGATGACGCCACCCATTTGCATCTCACCAGCTTGCCCCGTCTTGCCTTTAGCTTTTACTACTTTACGCTGATTGGCTACAATGCCGACCGCCCAACCGTCAATCCGGGCATAGCCACACAAGAGCGATTGACCATAACCAGGTTTATATGCATCGAACTGCGAGTTATCCACAAGCCTATCCACAATCTCCTGCATATCGTATGGCTTGACACGATCTACTGGCAGGATTTGATATATTTCTTCGGGATTCTTAGTTGGTAAAGCAGGCTCAATACGATCAAAGCCAGCCGATTCTTGATGACCAAGTTTATCGAAAATGTGCTTAATCGCATCCAGACAGCTTTTATCGTCGGGGTATTTATTATCAACGACGCCCGAAATATCGGTTTGTGTGACAGCACCGCCGAGTGTTTCCGCATCGACATCTTCGCCAATCGACGCTTTGACCAGATACGGCCCGGCCAGAAAAATAGAGCCTGTACCTTCAACAATTAGCGCTTCGTCAGACATTATTGGTAGGTAGGCTCCGCCCGCTACGCAACTACCCATAATAGCCGCTACCTGCAAAATACCCATAGCCGACATGTGTGCATTATTACGGAATGTTCTCCCGAAATGCTCTTTATCGGCAAACACATCATTCTGTAAGGGCAAATAAACGCCCGCACTATCGACCAGATAAATGATAGGCAACCGATTCTCCATCGCGATTTCCTGTGCCCTGAGGTTTTTCTTGGCGGTTATTGGAAACCAGGCCCCTGCTTTCACCGTAGCGTCGTTCGCGACAATCACACACTGACGGCCTGATACATAACCAATTCCAACCACTACCCCCCCAGACGGGCAACCGCCATGTTCGGCATACATGCCTTCACCGGTAAATAGGCCGATTTCTGTAAAGGGTTTATCCTCGTCGGTAAGGTAGGTAATGCGTTCGCGGGCTGTCAATTTCCCTTTTCGATGCTGATCTTCAATTTTTTTTAGACCACCACCGAGCTGGGTTTGTGCAGTGCGTTGTGCTAGTTCATCAAGAAGCGATTGCATGAAAAATAGGAGTTCAGAAAACAACCGGTTACTGATTGATTTTCTTCGCGGTTGAATCAGTCGAAGTAACCGTGGTAGTTGTGGTGCTAGAGGCTGGTGTTGGCGCTACATATGGTTTTTCCTTTTTGCCAAAGAGCGAAAACTGTACATAGCGTTTGGGATGTTCACGCAGGTCCGTTAGTAATCGTTCCAGGCTGGCAGTAGTCGCGTTTACATTCCGATATAATTGTTCATCAGAAGTAAGCTTACCTAAAGAACCACGTCCGTTATTTACGTCAGCCAGAATCTTTTGCAGATTATCGACAGTTTTATTGACCGTCAGCAACGTTTGTTTCAGTTGCAATCCCTGAAGCGAATCGGCAAACGTATCAGCTTTGGCCAGAATTGGTTTGAGTTGCTTTTCGGTTTCAACCAGCGAGGCCGACAGATGACTTACATTCGCCAAGGTGGCTTTTAGCCCAGCCCGATTTTCAGCAATGGTCAGATCGAGTGTTTTAACACCCGCGTTCGCACTTTTTAGCGTTTGGTTGAGCATGGCACCTGTCTGATCGAATTGGGCCACTACCTTATTGAGTTGATAGGTGAGCGAGTCAACGTTGTCGAGTACAGGGAGTGTTTTTTCGCGAATTAATGCAGAGAGGCCCGTTTCCTTAGCAGCCACCAACATACCACCTTCTTCAAGTTCTGGTGCTTTCGGGGCGATACTTAATGTAATGAGTTTCCCGCCCAGTAAGCCATCATCGGCCAAAAAAGCTTTTGAGCCTTTTGTAACTCGAATACCCTTATTCAGCTCAATCGTAACTAATAGTTTATTACTCTGATTTTGCAGAATCTCAATACTTTTTACTCTACCTACCGATAAACCATTGATTCTGACTGGGTTCGACGGAACCAGACCATCTATATTATCGTAGACAACCTGATATTTATTTGTTGAGGAAAAGAAATCAGAACCTTTCAGAAATCTAAACCCAAAATAGAACATCATCAGCGACACGATAGCCAATAAGCCTACTTTTATTTCCTGTGAAATTTTCATGCGTTGTGTGAAGGTGAACAGCCTTAACGTCTGTGCCAATCAATCTGGTTGAAGCTATAACCAACTTTGAAGGCTGTTTGTCCCTAGACAATTAGATTTATTAGTATGTGTTGTTCGTCAATAATCAGCAGGAATAAAGCATTCTATCAAGACTTATCACAAGCCCCTGGCATTTTATAAATGATTATTCCGTCGTTTCAATCTCTTCTTTGTATTTCACAAAGGCTTTATAAATTGCTTCGGCCATTTCCTCCTGCCCTTCATCTGATCGCAGATAATCCTCCTCGTCCCGGTTGGTGAGGTAGCCACTTTCGATCAGGACACTAGGCATGGTTGTTTTCCACAAAACAATAAAACCAGCCTGTTTCACACCATTACTTTTACGACTTGCATTATGCCGAAAACTATGCTCCAGCTTTTCGGCAAAACTGATGCTACTGGCAATAAACGCATGCTGAAAATTAGCCAGCATAATCGTAGCCAGGGGTGAGTTCGGATCAAAACCTTTGTAGGTTTGCTGGTAATTCTTTTCCTGCAAAATAACCGCGTTTTCTCGACGAGCTACATCAAGATTACTTTGCGTTCGGTGCAACCCTAATGTATAGGTCTCGGTACCGTACACTTTGTTGCTGGATGGGCTGGCATTGCAGTGAATCGAAATGAATAGATCGGCTCGATTTCGGTTGGCAATAGCTCCTCGTTCCAATAATTCGACAAAGTGATCAGAAGTTCGCGTATAAATAACCCGAACATTTGGATGCCGTACCTTAATTTTACGGCCCAGTAACAAAATTAAATCCAGATTAATGGTTTTCTCTTTCGCATAGCGGCCGTGAGTACCGGGATCTTTTCCACCGTGGCCTGCATCAAGGACAATCGTACGAAGCTGATTAGGAGCGTTACTAACCGATGTGTTCGCTCCACCTGAGCGTCGGATAGTGTCTTGCGTTGGATCAGACCATACGGAATCAGGTGTGGTTAAGGCCAGCAAAGGCACCACGACTAAAATCAAAGTTGTTACTATTCCGGGAGCGGACAGCCCCTGGGGTTTAATAATTTTTAACAGCCAAAAACGTTTCAAAGCGATAGCAGGATAACTCTTCGTAAATACCTTTGTAAGCCATAGACTTAACAGTTTATGGGCAAATATAATTTTTTAAATAAACCTGAAAAACAGAGACTTTATTTTGTGGCTCTCGCATAAACGACCGTTAGGGATTCAGATTACTCTTAGTCTGATCTGGTTACTCTGGGCGGTCAACGCATTAGGGCAGGCTAAACCATCGACTCAAAAGTCCACAAAACCGTCGACAACAACGGCTCCGTCTACATCAAAAACGATTAAACCTGGGATTGTTTCACCTAATATCGTACGACCACAAAGCCGCACGACTATTAACAGCGATTCAATCCGTGTTGCCGCTCGCGATACAACTAACTCTGATTCGACCAGTGCAGATAGTTTTAAAACAACGGTCAAATACCAGGCCAAAGATTCAACAATCTATGCAGCTGATGGTCAGACAGTTGAGCTATTCGGTGACGCTAGTGTAATCTACGGTGATATATCCCTCAAAGCCGAATACATTCGGCTGAATTACCTCACCAATGAAGTCTATGCGAAAGGTCGATATGATTCAACGACTAAAAAGTTGATTGGTCGACCTATTTTCCAGGATGGCGAAGGAAAATACGATACCAAAGAAATTCGATACAATTTTAAATCCAGAAAAGGACGTATTCAGGGCGTAATTACTCAGCAGGGCGAGGGGAACATTCGGGGAACAACCGTAAAAAAAGACGCAGAAGATAATCTGTACATTGGCAAAGCGATGTACACAACCTGCAATCTGGCGACTCCGCACTTCCACATTAATGCCAGTAAACTAAAGGTAATTCACAGTAAGCAGGTTGTTGCCGGGCCGTTCAATCTGGTAATCAATCAGATCCCTTTGCCGATTGGATTACCCTTTGGCTTTTTCCCATTTCCAAAGCGAAAGGAAATTGGCGTATCAGGAATTATTGTGCCTCAATATGGCGAAGAACCAAACGGGCGAGGGTTTTATCTGCGCGACGGTGGTTACTACTGGGCAGTTAATGAGAACCTTGGTCTGCAATTCAAAGGACAGATCTATTCGCGTGGGAGCTGGGGCCTAGGTCTCTCATCGGCTTATAATAAACGATATCGCTACAGCGGCAGTGTAAATCTCCAATTTAACCGCAACCGCTCTGGCGACCGAGTCGATACAACCCAAAGTCCACGAAATGATTTCTCGTTTACCTGGTCCCACTCCCCTATTCCGCGTGGACGAGGAAGCTTCTCCGCTAACGTAAACGTCAGCAGTAACAGCTACAACCAGTTCAACTCCTACAGCACCCAATCATATATTTCCAACGTAGCCGGGTCGTCGATTCAGTATAGCCGTACGTTTGGGCAATATGCTCGGGCGGGTGCTAACATACGGGTAAACCAGCAGTTTGGGCAGGTTAATCAACGAACAGGCATTCGCGAAAATGGCAAAACCGACGTTTCATCGGATTTCAATTTTGGCATTAACCAGATCGCGCCTTTCGCGCTAAAAGGCGGAACAGGACGTTGGTACGAAAGTTTCCGGGTTGGCTTGGATGTGAGCGGCTCCATTGCCGTTAGCAATACCATCCGGAGTCAGTTGGATACGACGGGCTTAGGCTTTCCAGTCGTTACCAATTTAAGGACGGTTAGTACGCTTGAACGCTATCAGGATAGTATTACCCGCGCAACGAATCTTCGTCTGGGTATTGTTACAGCCGATCCTAATCTGATTGCGTTTAGTCTGGCCAACGCTAACCGCATCTGGCAGAATCGCACAATACAGGCTCGGTATAGCATTCCCATTTCGCTGCCTAATGTTAAGTTGCTGCGTTACATTAACGTAACCCCCGGTTTCTCATTGCAGGGTAACATTTATAGCAAAAGGCTGGAACCTAACTTAGCGTATAATGCAGTGCATGATACGATGAAAATTGATACGGCACGAGGCTTTTTTCCATCGTATAATTTCTCAATTAATGCGAGCATGAATACACGTTTCTACGGGACTTATTTTATTCGTGGAAAGCGTATTGAAGCGATTCGTCATACCGTTGCGCCGTCTATTTCCTTCAGTTATGTACCTGATTTCACAAATCCGTCTTACGGGCAGTTTTTTGTATTGGACGCCAAAGGGCCACTAGCCAATTTGCCGCTCTACCGTCGAACCATTTCAAGATTCCGGGGAATAGATGGCGGAACTAGTAGTGCCTCCAGTACAGCATCGGCATTTATAAGTTTTGGGATCGTCAATCAGCTGGAAATGAAGGTTCGGACCAGAAGCGACTCGTCGGGACAGGATTTTAAGAAGATTCCGATTTTCGATAACTTAAGTATCAACGGAAGCTACAACCTGCTGGCACCCGATTATAAGCTATCGCCCATTTCGGTTAACGCCAATACCCAGATTTTCAAGAATATCAGTTTCAACTTCTCATCCACCTTCGATCCATATGCAACGCGACCTTATGGAGGTATAGCTCAATATTATTTCCCTACTACCACTACGGTGCTAACCCCGCTATCCTATTCACCTTCACTGCAATCGTTGCAGGAACCTTACTTAGATCAGCAGTATGCTCGGGTTCCGAATCTTTATGCTTTTCAGGCCGGTCAAGGGTTTCTTCGCTTAACGAACTTACAGGCCTATGTGAGTGCCCGATTTGCACCAAAGCAAGCGGATAAAAAGAAAACCAGTACGAATGCGTCGGAAGCGACGATGAAGGCTATTAACAACAATCCAGAATTGTACGTCGATTTCAATATACCCTGGTCGATGAACATCAGCTATACATTCGGGCTGACGAAATTAACCCCTGAACTGTCGCAGGTGGTACAGGCGCTAACGCTGACGGGTGATTTAAGCCTGACGCCGAAATGGAAAGTTACGATCAATACAGGCTACGATTTTCAGTTCAATAGCCCAACGTTAACAACTATTGGGATTAATCGTGACCTCCACTGCTGGGAGATGGCCTTTAACTGGACACCTTATTCAGGTAACAATATTCGTTCAGGCAACTACTCGTTCGATTTACGGGTGCGGTCGTCGATCTTGCAGGAATTGAAACTGAGCCGACGTCGGAGTTTCTACGACAACGGTGGCTTCTATGGTCGATAAACGTTTTGTTGAATCGGCTGGGCAGCTCATTCTAATTAGCCAATATTACAAAAAACAGTAACTTGCAGCTACAATTACTTTCTGACTATTTGCTATGAACGACCGCGATAAACAACGCCTTGACGAACTGGAAGTAAAAACAGCTTATTTACTAGCTCGCCAAGATGAACAGGAAACCCGCATGGCTCAAATTATAGCTCGTCTGGTCTACATTGAAGCTCGTCAGTATCGGATCATGAAGGAGTTGGGCATGGACCCCGAAAAAATCGATACGCCCCAAACGGCTCAGCAAGATGCTAAATCGATTAATCTCACCGCTATTCCCGAACAACGGCTGAACTGATTCGTGCGTACCTTTTTCAGGTATCAAACTATTGTCAACTAGCCAACGGGAAGCTTAGACTAAATTCTCTTTTGCTTCCTGCTTCAACAGCATTTTATCGATGGGTACCACGCCTACCGATTCACAAACAAGTCCACCGCCCAGGTTCGATAGTCCGGCAATAATGCCTGGTGGCTGTTTCAGTGCCACACAACAAGCCGCAATACTAATCACGGTATCGCCTGCACCCGACACATCGGCAATCTTGCGAATATGAGCCGGAAGCCTCTGCTTCTCTCCGTTGAAATCAATAAATACGCCCCGCTCTGATAACGTGATTAGCGCACCCTTTAGATTAAGTTCTGCCTTCAATTGATTGACAGCCCTTTCAAATTCAGTATCATTATCTACGTCAAAGTCAATTTTTAAGCCTTCGCGAAGCTCTTTCAGATTAGGCTTAAAAAGTGTTGTGTTATGATAAGCTAAGAAGTTGCGTTTTTTCGGATCAACAACGGTTGGAACTCCTTGCTCGTTGGCGAAATCAGTAATC
Source organism: Spirosoma harenae (assembly GCF_054776975.1). Taxonomy (NCBI): domain Bacteria; kingdom Pseudomonadati; phylum Bacteroidota; class Cytophagia; order Cytophagales; family Cytophagaceae; genus Spirosoma; species Spirosoma harenae. The sequence goes on from NZ_BAAHBD010000009.1 coordinate 27,139, forward strand.
TCAGCAATGGCTTCTTTACTCAGAACACCTTTATCGTAGTCTTCAAAAATAACGACGTGGCACGTTGGAATCAGTTCTTTGGCCTTGGCAACCAACTGTGTTCGTTCGTCGGTCGTAATGTATTTGTCTGTTTCGGTATCTACCCGCACTACCTGCTGCGATCCGGCAATAATCCGTTCTTTGATGGTTGTAATCCGGTCGTTACTACGAATCAGTCCAGTACAATTCAGCCCCCGATCGCAAAGTTCCTGTTCGAGCTGGTCGCCCGGCGTATCCGTTCCTATGACCGAACAGATGATTGCTTCGGCTCCCAAGGCCTGTACATTCAACAGAACATTACCAGCTCCTCCCAGACGCAATTCACGACGATTAAACCGCACAACCGGTACAGGCGCTTCTGGTGAAATACGCTCGACATGCCCCCATACGTACGAGTCAAGCATGACATCGCCGATGATCAGTACACGAAGTTTATCGAACTGGTCGAACAATTCGTCGAGGGTCATATCCAAAACAGGATTCATAAAAAAAGACATATAATGTTGATGCAAAGAAACGAAAAAGGCGTCTTAGTCTGACGATAATCCTTTTTGACGGGCAGCTACAAATAATTTACCAATTTGTTAACCAGCCCGTTATAACTTCTGGTTTCAAGAAAAATCCAATGACAGGAATCGTTAGTCCTATTACTAACCAGATGGCTGGTTTAGGTAATGTACGGGTACTAGGAGATTCCGTTATAGCAGACCGAAAAAAGAGCAGGAAGGGTATTTTAAGGTAATAAATGAGCGAAATCAGGGCATTTAATATTCCTAAAGCGAACAATACAAACAACCAAGTTTCACCCGTCCGCTCGTAGGCGTTATAGAGCGCTGTAAATGAAAGTAGTTTAGCCGTGAATCCGACTGTTGGCGGTAATCCTGTTAGGCCAAGCATAACGACTGTTAAAGCTATCGATAGTAAGGGCTGTTTCGCTCCTAAACCAGCCATATTCCGGATTGTCAGATCACTCCCGTTGCTGTACGCCAGTAAATCGATCAAAAAGAAGGCCGCCAGCGACATAAATAAATACGTGCCAACGTAAAATAGAACGGCATTGAAACCAGCCTCATTCATAGCCACAACTCCAACCAACAAAAATCCGGCATGGGCGATGGTCGAGTAAGCCAGAAGACGTTTGGCATCCGTTTGTCGAAGAGCCGAAAGGTTACCAATCAAAATACCCGACAATGCTAATACGGCCAGTGGCGTTTGTAAGTCCGCCGTGGTAGCACCGCTCATTGATGATTCTATTGGTAAGGCAGTAACCGTACGCATCAATACCAATATAGCGGCTGCTTTGGGGGCTACCGAGAAAAAAGCAGCTACAGGAACGGAAGCGGCTTCGTAAGCATCGGGAGTCCAGATGTGAAACGGAACCCCGGCAAGTTTGAACAATAATCCTGCTAGAGTCAGCAGCAAAGCAACGGTAGCGACTGGTATTTCCTGCTGAGAAAGTCCAGCCCCAAACGCTTCAGCAGTCAGATCGAGTGTACCCGTCATGCCGTAGAGTAACGACATGCCATAGAGCATTATGGCCGAACTGACGGCACCAAATAACAAATATTTTATACCTCCTTCCGATGCTTTTTTATCAGCCACGAGTGCCGTTAATAGATACGAACAGATGGAAACCAGCTCAATGCTTAGGTAAATACTCAGCAAATTGACGGAGATCGTCATCAGGAATAAGCCTAACGTCATGGCAACGAGCAGCGAGTACCATTCCAAGGGTAATTGGGTGGGGTCATCCACCCGTTTCGACGAGATAAAATACTCGTATAGCAATACCCCAACAGCACTTAAGGCAATGACAACCTGCATAAAAATGGCCTGTGTATCCACAAAAAGCAGGTGCATAAACAGGAAACCACGTATCGGCGACCAAACTGCCCATACACCTGCAATCGACACAACCAGCACGCTGAAAACAGCCAGATACTCACGCGATTTTGACGGCCCGATAGCTCGAACCAATACCAATTCGATAATCAGCAGAATACAGACAGATACTGATAACCAAACCTCAGGCCCAAATCCACCCAGGCTATTAAGAATATCGTATAGTTGATCGGTAAGAGACAAAGCTTTTGAGTTGTCAGTCCATAGTCGTCAGTCGATAAGAAAAAATAGTCATACGGCTACTCTTGCCTGTCAACTAATGACCGTTGACTTTTTTTAAATCATTCCATCTTCTCCCGGTCGGCCTTCATAATTATGTAGCTTAACAGGTTTCTGTTTTTTACGAAGACGAATATTGAGGAATTCAACGAGTAATGAGAAAGCAATGGCGAAATACAAATATCCTTTCGGTACACTACCCACTTCCTGATTGAAAATAACCACTTCGGATAAGTGAGCTCCTTCGGCCAGCAGCATAAATCCAATCATAATCAGAAAGGCGAGCCCTAACATTTGAATTGTAGGATGGTCATTAACGAATTTACCTACTGGGCCAGCAAAGAACATCATAATCAGGATAGACAGCACAACGGCGATCATCATCACAGCCACGTTCTGCGTTAGTCCGATGGCGGTGAGGATTGAGTCGATGGAGAAAACGATATTGGTGATGGCAATCTGCGTCACCACGCTCGAAATAGTGGTTTTGCTTTTACCTGCCCCCGCTTCGTCCTCATGGTCAGACCCTTCCAGTTTATGGTGAATCTCTGAAGTGGCTTTGTAAAGCAGAAATAGCCCACCACCAAACAAAATCAGGCTTTGTCCAGTAAAAGCCGCTTTAAACCAACCCGCATCAAGATGCGTAAACGGTTTGCTAAGCGATATAACAAAGGAAATACCCATCAGTAGCACAAGCCGAAACGCCATAGCCAGGGCTAAACCAATATTACGAGCTTTGGGCTGGTCTTGGCGAGCTAGTTTGTTAGCTGCGATGGAAATGAAAATAATATTATCGATACCCAGAACGATTTCCAGAAATGTCAGGGTCAGCAGGCTGACAATAGATTCAGCAGTGAAGAGGTCGCTCATTCGTTGAACAGATGTACGGCTCAAAAATACCCCCTACGAACCGGGTCTGCAACAAATTCGATTAAGAAAGACGCATTTAATCGTGCAGAAGGTAGCCAATTCGGATGATTGGCGACTGATTTTCCTGAAACTAAGCAACACAACCTTGTTGGTTGACGTATTAAAGAAAGAGAATTATAGTTTAATCTGAGAATATGGCACGCTTCGTGACGAACCATAGTCGTATTCGTATACTTAGTAACGTAACATTGGATGACGGTAAAATCTAACTTTAACCGTAGCGCTTATTCGTACTGTCCGATCCTTTGCTAACAAGCCGTAACATAATCCATAATAGACGCGTTATCCATGTAGCTTTTGGGATACAAATGCGTCTCTAAACTGATTTTCTGACAGAACTGGTACTTGCTGTGTCGAAAATAATTGTTCGTATTTTACTTGGTTTGCTTGCGCTCGTCTTATTACTGGCGGGGTTTGTGGTGCTTGTAACCACTACACCCTGGGGCCAGCAATTTGTCACAAAGCAGGTAAATTCCTATCTGGCCAAAAAACTTCAATCACCCTTTCATATCGGTCGAATCAGTTATTCCATCCCTGACTGGATCGAACTGGAGGATGTGTTTTTCAAAACGCCCAAAGGAGATACATTGCTCAATGGGGGTCGAATGCGTGTCGATCTGGATATGTGGGGGCTCCTCAACAACCGCGTCGCAATCAACCAGATTGAGCTGGAACATATTCGACTGAATATCAGCCGGACATTACCTGATACAGCATTCAATTTCCAGTATATTTTAAACGCCTTCGATACAGGATCAGCACCGGAACCTTCCGACACGGTATCGACGCCAATGGCAATTAATCTGACAGGAATTGCATTACGGGATGTTCGGATTAAATACAAGGATGACGTAGCAGGTGCCGATGTCAACGCCTATCTCGACAGTCTTCGCGCTACGTTTAGCGATACCGATGTCGACAAATCAAAGTATCATTTATCTAGCGTAACAGGAACTGGGCTAAACGTGTACACACGATTGTACGAAGGTTTGCCTACTCCGCCGAGCGCCCCCAGCAAACCGGGCGATACCCTTAATCTGGCTCTTGGAAAATGGCAGCTTACCAATACAAAATGGGATGTACGCGTCGAAACAGCTGATTTCCAGACAAAAGGAGCGACAGAACGACTCGCTATGGAATCGGATTATTTCTATCTGGATGGCGAGAAAATTGGCATAAAATCGCTTGAGTTGACCAACGGAGATATTGCTGCATTACTGACGAAACCTACGAAAAAACCAGCAACTACTCAGCCGGCCTCTGCGTCAACAACAGGTCAACCGGGTTGGCAGGCTAAACTCACGAATGTTCGATTTGCCAACAATCGAATTCGATTCGACGACGAAACCGCTCCCCGTCAGAAACAGGGCCTGGATTACGGTCATCTTGACTTACAGAATCTGGGTATTGATGGTCGTTTTCTGGTTTATCAGGATTTAGGGAAACGTGGACAGCGCATTAGCGGGCAACTGCGAAATGGCCGTTTCCAAAGCACAAGTGGCTTCAACCTTCAGAAACTTGACGGAAATATTCTCTATACCGACACAACCACAACTGTCACAAATCTTTACGTTCAAACGCCAACAACGCTCCTCCGCGATCAGGTCATTCTACGTTACGACTCACTCGGTCAGTTGACCAATCCTCGATTTGCGAATCGGGTGAACGTTCGGGTTAATCTACGCGACAGTCGTCTTTCGGTAGGTGATGTGCTACAACTCGCCCCGGATTTGGCTACTACACCACCATTTGCGGGGAACAAGGGCGGTGTATTTCGAGCAAACGCCCAGGCGGTAGGTACGCTGGCAGCGCTTAATCTACCCCGGCTAGAGTTCACGATGTTATCGGGAACTAAAATCCGGGCCAGTGGTCGGTTAGCCAACGTGACTGATCCTGATCGATTGGGTGTAGTGATGACCGTTCAGGAAGCATCAACCAATTTAGCCGATATTAATAAGTTAGTCCCCAAAGGGACCATTCCCTCATCAATTGCGTTGCCTCCGTCAATTAAATTGACTGGTAAAGTCAATGGAAAATTAGACGATCTGATTCTGGATACGAAAGTGAATACAGCCTGGGGGACGGCTAATTTCGACGGACGGTTGGCTGGGTTTGTTTCCGGGAAGAAACAAACGTATAAAGGCACACTGGCTTTAGCTGATTTTGATGCAGGAAAGTGGTTAAAGCAAACCGGCACCGTTGGAAAAATAACCGGTCGAGCCACGGTCGATGGACAAGGCATTGATGTAAAAACACTCACGACCAACTTTGATCTGGCCATACAATCAGCAGAACTACAGGGATACACTTACCAGAATCTAACCGCAAACGGGCGATTGTCAAGCGGAAATCTGGATGTAAAAGGTGCGCTTAAAGATCCAAATGCGGCTGTGGCACTGGATATCAAAGCCGATCTGAAGAAAGAATTTCCCAGTGTGGCTGGCGAAACAGTTATTCAGGAACTGAATCTGCAAAAGCTCAAACTATACAAAGACCCGTTATCGCTCAAAGGTCGGATTGTCATGGATATGGCGTCTACCAATCCGGATAAACCTGTCGGTACTATTTCGGCAAGAGACGCGGTCATCAATCTTGATGGGAAAGAGTATCCCGTCGACTCGCTTTATGCCAAATTGGATGCGAACGGGGATACCAAGAGTGTTTTGGCTCAGTTGCCGGGGGCGCAGCTAACCTTAAATGGCGAGTTTAACTATCCAGAACTCTACGACATTATTGCGGGGGAAATCGGCCAGTATATTGCTTTACCTGGGCTTGCGTATAAGCGAATTCCACCTCCTCACGCCTTTACGCTCAACCTGAAAGCCTATCAAAATCCACTCTTCCAGGCATTTGTGCCAGCGCTGACCCGCATGGACACGATTCGATTGGATGCGTATCTGGATAATAAACGCGATACAACATTTTCGGGAACACTGCGAACGGGCGTGATTGTGTACGATACGACAATGCTAAAGGGCAGCACGTTTGCCTTACGGGGAGCCAATAACCAGTTAAAAGTTGATGGGCAAATTGATGGGGTACTTTATGATGGAATCAATATTCGTCAAACGAATCTGAACGGGGTAGCCGCTGATAATCGCTTCAAGTTTGCCATCGTCAATAAGGACTCGCTGAATAAGGATTTACATGGGTTGGCCGGTACACTTAGTATTGTCGATTCCAGTTATCGGTTCCAGTTTGCCCGAAATGGCTTGTTAACCAATTATCAGCGCTGGCAAACCGATACGAGTGGTTTTGCGCAATACGGTAACGACGGCGTACTGGTTAATAATCTACGGATCGAACAAGGTCAGCGAGCGCTTGAAATAAATAGTACCGAACAATACAACAATGCACCGATCAGGGTAACCGCCCATTCCCTTGATATAGCCAATCTGGCACGGTTAGCGAATCAGGATACCACACTGGCAGCCGGTGAATTGAATGGTACAGTCATTATTCGCGATTATATGGGCACGGATAATAAACTGGCATTTATTGGCACAATCTACGTTGATAGTCTGGAGGTTATGGATAAACCGATCGGTAATCTCACGGCACGTTTTAGAAATAGTTCCGATGGGCGCATCAGCGTCAACACCACGCTTATTGGCCCCTACAATGATGCCAGCGTTAACGGATTTTATAATCCGGAAGATGCAAAAAAAGCACTCGATCTGGCCATTAACTTAAAACGATTAGATGCCCGCACGATTGAAGCCTTTAGCTTCGGTGAATTACGACGGGCCAAAGGGCAATTGACGGGCGATTTCACGGTGGCGGGCGCTGTAGATAATCCGGTGATGAACGGTAGTGTCGCTTTCGACTCGGTGGCTTTTAACATCAAACAACTCAATGCGACCTACCACATCGACCAGGAGAAACTAGCCTTTGCGGGTCAAACGATTACGCTGAGCGATTTTAGTGTACGCGATTCGCTCGGCCGTACGCTGAACACTAATGGAACGGTTGTCCTCAAAAATTTGCCTGATGTAGCCTACAATCTGCGGGTTCAGGCCGATCATTTCCAGGTATTGAATGCGGCTCGTAAAGACAACGATTATGCCTACGGCCAAGCAGCCGTTAGCACAGATCTGCGTATTAAAGGAACCGGATCGAATGCCTCAATCAATGGTACTGTTCGATTGGAAGACGAGAGTAAAATTACGATGGTACTTCCCGATGAATCCATCAATGCGAATGAATCCAACGGCATCGTAACGTTCATCAATCATAATGATTCGCTGGCGTTAGCCAAGTATTTGATTCAACCCAAAGCCGATACGACTCGTCCCCGATTGGCTTTTGAAGAACTAAGTGCTTCCACGATTTCCGTCGATCTGGAGGCAGATGAAAAATCGGAGTTAACGATTATTGTCGATGAATTGAATGGTGATTATCTGCGGGCACGGGGCAACGCCCGACTCAATGTGGGTATTAATCCATCCGGCCAGTTGACGGTATTAGGCCGTTATGAAGTTACGGAAGGTGAATATTCGCTGACGTATCAGGTGTTGAAACGAAAATTTGAGTTGCAGAAAGGAGGATATATCAACTTCACAGGCGATCCACTCAAAGCCGATATTAACATGACGGCGATCTATAAAGTCTCTGTGCCGCCGGGTGATCTTATCGGTAGTGAAACGACCTCGTTAGATGCGACTGCGGCCAAGCGCAAACTGCCTTTTGAAGTGTACCTGACGATTAGCGATAATCTGGCCGCTCCTAAACTAGGGTTCGACATTCGACTGCCCGAAGCAGAAAGTGGTGCTGCCCAATCGAGTGCGCTTGGCACCAGTGTTGAGAACAAACTGAAAACGCTTCGGCAGGATCAGTCACAGATCAATAAACAGGTATTTGCTCTACTCGTTCTGAATCGGTTCTTACCTGAAAACACATCGGATTTCTTCTCAGGCTCCGACAATGGTGGACTAAATACCCAAGCCGAAAACATTGCCAGAAGCAGCGTTAGCAAATTAATTTCCGATCAGTTAGGACGTCTGGCATCGAACGTATTAAAAGGATTCGATGTCGACTTCAATCTGCTATCACAGGCAGGTAGCGCCAATACGGGTGGTACGACCAATGGCTCCCGAACTGATCTGAATGTTGGCGTATCGCGCAGTTTTCTGGCAGGTCGGGTAACGGTTTCGGTTGGTAAAAACTTTGTCCTTGATAACTCAGCCAGTGCTGCAACTCCTAGTCAGAATCAGGTATTCGATAACGTATCGGCCAATTATAATGTAACTCGCGATGGTCGGTATGTTCTGCGTGCGTACCGACGAAATGATTATCAGGCGGTTCTTGATGGATACATTATCGAAACGGGCATCGGTTTTATCATTACGATGGATTATAACTCAATAAGCGAAATCTTCCGGCGGTCATCGCCCGGTCCATCGCTGAATTAATGCGTTATGAACTACTTATTACGAATAGTATCCTACTACCAAAACCATTTGTCTGCCACAACCATTCTGGCAAGAAAAGGGCGGCTCATTGCAGCCCCCTTGCCTTATGCCCTATGCGTTCTCCTAAGCGCCTGTAATATCGCGAAACACTTGCCAGCCAATGAGCGGCTTTATATGGGCACAGATATAGTGATTCATGCCGACTCAACCATTTCGAAAGACGATCAGAGCGGTCTGGAGGATCAGTTGTCTGATATAGCCCGCCCACGACCGAATAAACAATTGTTTGGCTACCCCTATAAAGTAGGGCTTTATTATCTATTTGGCGAACCGAAAAAACCAAACGGATTTCGGGCCTGGTTTCGCAATAAGTTTGGTCAGGAGCCAGTATTTGCCAGTGCGAAAGCCATCACATCCAATGTCCCTATTTTTAAAGCAACTCTACAGAATCAGGGATATTTCGGATCGGATGCCAGTGGGAAACTAAAAGAAGATGGCTACAAAGCGCGGGGTGTTTACGATGTTGACGTAAAACAACGCTATTACATCGATTCTGTTGGCTTTCTGGTTGATTCGACTCCCGTTAAGAAGGCGCTTTTGACATCAAATCGCCGAACTGTTATCAAAAAGGGCGATCCATACCTGTTCGATAATATTAAACTAGAGCGGGAGCGAATTAGTCAGGCCATCAAGCAGCGGGGGTTTTACTATTTCTTACCGGATTACGTTGCTGTGCTGGCCGATAATGATTCGGTAGCGCATCGGACAAAGCTCTACTTCGCTATCAAACCCGATATTCCTGAGGCAGCCGCTGTTCCCTATTACATCCGGGATGTATTCATTTACTCGAACTACAATCTTTCTACGGCCCGTAACGATACGAATCGGCGAACGGCCTATAAAACCGACGAGCAGTTTCGGGTCATTGATTCTACCCATCGATTCAATTCGAAGTTATTCCGCGACATTGTGACCGTACAGCCGGGGCAACGGTACAACAGCCGCATGCAGGACTTAACGCTATCACGATTTATCAATGTCGGCGCATTTAAATTTGTCCGGAACCGGTTCGATCCTGATCAACAGGGCGATTCTGCTGTGCTGGATGTCCATTATTACCTGACTCCCTATCCCGCCAAATCCATACGAGTTGAGTTGGATGGCACGTCAAGATCCAATAATTTCAACGGAACACAAGTTATTGTAAGCTGGCGCAACCGGAATGCTCTTCGTCGTGCTGAGCTGTTAACCATCAATGCGAATGCTGGTATTGAGTATCAGGTTGGCGATGTGCAGGAAACGGTCACGAACTACCGATTCGGCACAGATGCTACTTTAAGTTTTCCCCGATTAGTAGCCCCTTTTCGCTTCCGATACGACCAACGACAGGCCCTCCCCAAAACAAATGCAACGATTGGTTATCAGACGATTATTCGGGGAGATCTTTATCGAATCAATTCCGCACAAACCACATTTGGGTACGCCTGGCGGCAAAATCAACAGGTTGAGCATGTGTTTCAGCCGTTCAGTATCAACTACGTCTATGTACCACTGAATAGCGTGGGAGAGCGCGTCTACGATATTTTGTTTGATCCTGAGATTCCGCAAATTATCAAATCACAATACCAGACTACCGTTTTTCAGTCTGACCAGTTGATTCTCAGTTCGCTCTATACATTCAATTATAACTCACCTGCGCGGTCAATATCGCCAAATACATTTCGCTTCACAGGAAATGCGGAAGTTGCTGGTAATCTGGCTAGTCTTTTCTTTCGAAAACAATTGCCGACAGATCCTCGAAATGGCATATTCGGCGTTCCTTACGCCCAATACGTTCGGTTCGACGCGGATTTCCGATACTACCGCAAATTGAATCCCAAAGTAACATTGGCCAACCGCTTCTTTGCGGGAGTAGGCGTTCCGTACGGGAACTACAATGGGTATCAATTGCCCTTCACAAAACAATATTTTGTAGGTGGTAGCAATAGTATTCGAGCATTCCGTCCCCGTGCCATTGGCCCTGGCCTGTTCACCCGCGACACGATCCGCAATCTACCCCCTTTTCAGGATGGCGGAGGTGACATTAAGCTGGAAGCCAATACCGAGCTACGAGCTAAATTCAATAAGTTTTTGGAAGGAGCCATATTTGTCGATGCTGGCAACGTCTGGACCTACTACAATCTGGAGAATTTTGACGGAGATATCGAGACGTTCTCGCCCAATTTCTACAAACAGATTGCTGTAGGCGCTGGTGTCGGTATTCGCCTTGATCTATCATATTTTCTGATTCGCCTTGATCTGGCAACACCACTCCGAAAACCATACAAAACAGATGGTAATGAGTGGGTTGTCGACAAAATGGCTTTCGGTAGCAGCGACTGGCGAAAGCAAAATCTAGTCTTTAATATTGGCGTCGGGTATCCGTTCTAACTTGTTTCAGATTCGTCTGTCTACTCAAAACTATTTTTGTCATCCTGACGACAGGAAGGATCTTATCGTTTCATAACAATCAGCTAAGGACAATTTGAGATCCTTCCTGTCGTCAGGATGACAAAAAATGGCAATCAATTCTCCTATTTCAAAATCGGCTGAAGCACTTTCCAAACTGTATTCGCTACAATTTTATGGCCTTCGGGAGTAGGATGAATACCATCCGGTTGGTTTAGTTTAGGAATACCGCCGACCCCTTCGAGCAGAAAGGGAATTAAAACGGCTTTGTTTTTATCGGCCAGTTCTTTAAAGAGTTCACGAAACTCTTTTGTGTACGAAGTCCCCATGTTGGGTGGAATCTGCATACCGGCTAATACAATGGTTGCGTCCGGGCTTTTCTTCCGAACCGTATCCATAATGGACTGTAAATTCTGCCGAGTGGCCGATAACGGTAAACCACGGAGACCATCATTACCACCTAACTCAAGCACAAAAACCGCTACAGGCTGACGCATTACCCAGCTAATCCGGCTTTTACCACCAGCCGTAGTTTCGCCACTCAACCCCGCATTGACAATGCTATAATTCAAACCTGCCGAATCTATTTTTTGTCCGACCAAAGCCGGAAATGCCTGTGCTGGTTCGACGCCATATCCAGCAGTTAAGCTATTTCCGTAGAAAAGAACAAGTTGCTTTTTCGATGGAGTAGCTGCAGAAGCCGAATCTACATTCGTAGCATTTTGGCGCGTTTTATCGCCTGTTTTCGTATCAGATTGCCCACAATTCCAGACCGTTAAGCCCAACAACAGTCCGCTTATCACAGAATACGCTGTTTTTCTGATTGTTAAGAACTTCATTCGTTATATGTCGGTTTGCTTTACACAAGAGAACGCCAGAATTACACTGAATTATTCCTTCCTCCGCGTAAATCTCCGTTATCTCTTTGTTTAGAACAACCGTTTTGCTCCATGAGTATCCTGCACGTTGAAAATCTTACGAAAACTTATTCAAGTGGCGGTCGTGAACTGACTGTACTCCACGACGTTAATTTTACGCTTGAGCCAGGCGATACCTTTGCGATTGTTGGGCCGTCGGGTAGCGGCAAAACGACATTACTCGGCTTATGCGCCGGTTTAGATCGGGCGTCATCAGGAAGTGTTTACCTGAACGACATTCGGCTGGATACACTCAGCGAAGATCAACGAGCAGCCATTCGTAATCAATATGTCGGATTTATTTTTCAGAATTTTCAACTTCTGCCTGCCCTGACAGCGCTCGAAAATGTAATGGTGCCGCTCGAACTTCGCGGGGAAAAAGGAGCCGCTAAAACCGCTCAGGCACTATTGGATCGGGTTGGATTAGGTCAACGTGGTCATCACTATCCTACACAATTATCCGGCGGTGAGCAACAACGAGTTTCTTTGGCGCGAGCGTTTGCCAACCGACCTAAACTCCTCTTCGCCGATGAACCAACGGGCAACCTTGATGCCGATACCAGCGCTACCGTAGTAGACCTACTATTCGAACTCAACCGCGAAGCCGGAACCACACTCGTATTAGTCACGCACGACATGGAATTAGCCTCTCGTACGCAGCGAGTTATTCGAATTAAAGGAGGAACGGTGGTTAGTGATCGAATGACTGAATTGTTGAATGATTGAATAAACACACGCGCCAGCTATTCTATCATTCAATCATTCAACAATTAAAAATGGACTCTCCTCGCTTTCATACCACGCTCCTCCCCCGCCCTGGTTTCAACTGGCTTTTTCGAATGGCCTGGCGCGACAGTCGCCGGAGTCGTCAACGGTTATTACTATTCATGTCCGCTATTGTTCTGGGCATTGCCGCTTTAGTGGCCATCAATTCGTTTGGCGATAATCTTGCCCGAAGTATCGACGATCAATCGCGTGAACTGCTCGGGGCCGATCTTACGATTTCCTGGACACGTACACCACCCGCTAAAACGCAGAAACTACTAAAAACGATTGGGAAAGATCGAGCTTACGAGGTTTCGTTTCCATCTTTAGTATCCATACCTAAAACGGGCGGTGTCCGACTAGCGCAGGTGAAAGGATTGCAGGGCGCTTTCCCGTATTATGGCGTTTGGGAGGTTCAGCCGATGTCGGGCATACAAACATTCCGACAAGCGGCTAGCCGGGTTGCATTGGTCGATGATGCGCTCTTGGTTCAATTAGGCGCTCAACCCGGCGATTCGGTTCGAGTCGGCAATTTATCATTCCTGATTGCTGGTCGCATAACTAAAACACCGGGACAGGCTTCCGTCGCGGCTACGGCGGCACCTACTGTGTTTATTCCCGCCAAATTTCTGGAAAGTACCGGCTTGTTACAGCGCGGCAGTAGAATTGGTTATAAATATTACTATCAATTCGCCCCTGGCAGTGATGTTGAAAAATTCATCAAACCGCTTTCTGCGCAATTCGATAAGGAAGGCATCAATTATGATACCGTTGCCGGTCGCAAAAAACAAACCGGACGCGCTTTTGGCGATCTGACAAAGTTTCTGAGTTTAGTCGCGTTTGTGGCTTTGCTACTAGGGTGTGTAGGAGTCGCCAGCGCCGTTCAATTGTACGTAAAAGAGAAAATTTCTTCCGTTGCGATTCTTCGTACACTGGGAACAAGCGGGCGTCAGGCGTTTCTGATTTACCTGCTTCAAACCGCTTTGATGGGTTTGCTGGGTGCTATTATTGGTGCGCTGGTTGGCTCAGCCATTCAATTAATTCTTCCGCGTGTATTTGGCAATTTTCTTCCGATTACCGTCGAAACAACGTTGTCAGTATCGGCTATTTTGGGCGGTATTGGCACAGGGTTGCTTATTTCGGTATTATTCTCGCTGCTACCGTTGCTGGCGATTCGGAACGTCTCTCCACTGCGAGCCATTCGTAATTCTTATGAAGACGATTTAAGTGGCCGCGACCCACTACAATGGCTGGTCTACCTGCTCGTCGTTGGCTTTATTGTCGGATTTGCTTATTTACAAACGCAGAATCTGATGCTGGCACTCGGTTTTACGGGTGGTCTGACACTGGCTTTTGGTGTATTGACAGCCCTCGGGCTTGGCCTAATCTGGATCGTTCGTCGGTTTTTCCCTGTCTCCTGGAGTTACGTCTGGCGGCAAAGCCTGGCGAATCTTTATCGCCCCAACAATCAAACGCTTATTCTTGTAACGTCAATTGGTTTAGGCGCTTTCCTGATTGCAACGCTTTACTTATCGCAGGGCTTATTGCTCGGACAGGTTGAATTATCAGGCAGCGGCAAACAACCAAACATGGTTCTGTTCGATATTCAAAATGAGCAACTTCCGGGCGTAAAACAACTGGTAACAGCGCAGAAATTACCCGTTTTACAGCAAGTACCCGTTGTAACAATGCGCTTATCGGATATCAATGGCAAGACGAATGAAACCCGAAAAGACACATCCTTTAAAACACCGAAGTGGGCCTTTACCCGCGAATACCGGGTTACTTACCGCGATACGTTGATTTCATCGGAAAAGCTTATTTCAGGTAAAGCGCCTTATCAGGCCAACGGAGCAATTTACGTCTCTCTTGAAAAAGATTTCGCTGACCGTATGCATCTCAAATTGGGCGATACACTCAACTTTAATGTACAGGGAGCGCCTATTCAGACCATTCTGGGTGGAACGCGCGAAATTGAGTGGAATCGGGTACAGACTAATTTTCTGGTCGTATTTCCGGCGGGTGTGCTGGAACAGGCTCCGCAATTTCATGTGCTAATGACGCGTGTACCAAGCAATCAGGTCTCTGCTCAACTCCAACGCGGTTTAGTCAGTAATTTCCCGAATGTGTCGGCCATTGATCTGGGGCTAATCCTGAAAACGATTGATGAGATTTTAGAGCAAATCTCGTTCGTTATTCAATTTATGGCCTTGTTCAGTATTCTGACGGGACTTTTAGTATTAGCTAGTTCAGTGGTTATCAGCAAATACCAACGACTTCGCGAAAGTGTACTCCTGCGTACGTTAGGAGCTAGTCGTGAGCAGATTCTGAGCATTAAGGTTGTGGAATATGGTCTGCTAGGTTTGTTAGCCTCTCTGTCGGGCATTTTGCTCTCATTGGTCAGTACCTGGGCATTGGCGCAGTTTGTTTTTGAAGTTCCGTATCGCCCTAACGTCGTTCCTCTGGCCGTCGTTGCTTCCGTCGTTACGATTATGACAATTCTGATTGGCGTTTTCAACAGTCGCGAAGTACTGACAAGACCCCCATTAGATGTATTGCGAGCGGAAGGGTAAAAAAGAGAGCAACCAGCATTACTAAAACACATCGTATTTATTTTGCTGTCAATCATCCCTAAGCCATTCCTATGTTCGGCCTGTTAAAGCGAATCTTTTTATGGATCATTGTGCCATTAATAGCCGCACAAGGGCAGCCAACGGGACAACTAGCCGTTACCATTCTTGACGCTACTACCAACCAGCCTACGCCCGTTCGGGTGCGAATCACGCGTAATAATCAACCTGTGTCGCAGTTACCTACAGAAGCCATTGCGGTTATGTATGGTCTCTGGGATCACGAAGATGGCTACGGATTCCAGCCCGATAGTTCGTTTTACGTAGCGGGTCATTTTCGGCTATCGTTGCCCGCAGGCACTTATGAGTTATCCCTATCTAAAGGCACTGAGTTCCTCCGGCAAACGCACAAACTGACTATTACAGCAGGAAAAAAGACGCCAAGAACATTTCGTCTGATGCGCTGGATAAATATGGCAAGCCAAGGGTGGTATTCCACCGACGGCCATATTCATCTCCGGCGATCACCTCGCGATAACCCACTCATTTTAAGCTGGTTGAAAGCCGAAGATGTACACGTTGGGGCCTTGTTGCGTATGGGCGATTTTTGGGAAACCTACTATCCGCAATATGCATATGGTGAGAAAGGCGTTTACCAGCAGGGCGATTATATGGTAACCAGTGGACAGGAAGACCCACGCACTTCCGAGCTGGGCCATGTCTTTGCCATAGGAGCTGCCGATCGCGTTCGAAAAAGTAGTCGGTACTATTTCTTCGATGAGGTTTTTGATAAAATTCATCAGTTGGGTGGTATTACGGGTTACGCCCATCAGGCTGAAACGTTCCATGGCTATAGAGGCCTAACGCTTGATGGCTTGCGGGGCAAAGTGGACGCTTTCGAATTGCTTCAGTTTTGCGTAGATGCTCATCCGCTACATGCTCAGCATTACTATCATTTACTCGATCTGGGTATTCCTCTCATTGCCACTGCGGGGTCCGATTTTCCGTGGTGTGGGCAAGATCATGGTCATGGACCTGTCGAGCATTCCTCCCGGATTGGCAATGCCCGATTTTATGCCTATCTGGGTAATACAGGGCAAAAGCTTTCGCTATCAACCTGGCGCGATGCGGTTGCTGCCGGTCATACGTTTGTTTCCAGCGGTCCGATGCTCGACCTAAAAGTGGCAACTGCGATTCCCGGCGATCATCTTGATATAAAAAAAGGAGACTCAGTTTCTATTACTGTTGATGCTTATGGCCATGCCAATCAGGTACCGCTCGATACGCTGGAGCTAATCATTCATGGGAGAGTAATTGGGCGTGTGACGACACACGAACCGGGCCAATCGACGCAGCATTTATCCCTTCAGCTTACCTTACCTCACGTAGAAAAAGGTCAGTGGATTGCGGCCCGTTGTTCAGCAGGTCCAAATCAGGCGGCTCATACAACGCCGGTCTATCTAACTGTCGATGGTGGAGGCTTTTATAATCCAGAAACCGCCATGCAATATCTGGATTTGAGCGAACGCTATTTAACCGAAATCGAGCAACAATTCACCCCCAATCCAGATAAAATTGATCAGCAGGCCTGGAAGTATAAAGAGGGTTTACAAACCCGGATCGCTGAAACCCGACGGGTTATTAATGAACTAAGAAGGAAATTAAAGTAACCTTATTTCCACTGTGTAATATCAATCACATTGGGGCAGAAATCGTATTCGTCGGGTTGATTCGAGCCGATCAATAGGAGTTGATCTGGACGCAATTGTCGAATTTGCTCATGATACCAGTTGGTTCCCTGACGGTCGAGATTTGACGTAGGTTCATCCAGAATAACGACTGGCGAATCCGAGAAAAACGCCAGGCCTAGCTTCACACGCTGCTTCATCCCCGACGAATAATATTTGATTTCTTTATGCCGGGCATGACTTAACAATAGTCGATCAGCCATCATGGAAGCGGTCATTCCTTCCTTAAATGGCTTAAATGTCAGATGAAATTGCAGTAGTTCATCTAAGGTCAGTTCCTCCACTAATTCCAGGTAAGGAGCAGCAATACTCACCTGCCGAAACCAGTTATCGGGCTCTATCGTCGTTCCATCTAGCGAATAAGTCAGTTTGCCTTCTGTGATGGGTAAACTTCCCGCCAGCAGTTGCAGGAGCGTCGACTTACCACTCCCATTCGGGCCAACGAACGTAAAGCTAGTTCCGGCAGTCAGCGTTAGATCGACACGCCGAAAAATCCACTCTTTCCGGTATTTTTTACCTAACTGCTCAGCCGTTATTTTCATAGATAGTGACGCGTGATGAACGATAAGTGATGAGTAATAGATGAATTCAGCTGAAGTACTTATTACTTATTGTTCATCACCGCTCCAGCGGCCATAATTACTCTCGCTCACCCGTTGCCGACGGACCTCGCATAATACCCCGCTCTGAACTACGAATGAAGTTTATAATTTCGTCCCGCTCATCAGAAGCCGGAAGCTCCAATTCGATCTGCGTCAAGGCATCGGCATTATTAAGCCCCCGCAAATACACGTATCGGTAAATTTCCTGAATCTGATTGATCTGTTCATTGGTGTACCCACGGCGACGGATGCCAACTGAATTAATACCTGCGTAGGTCAACGGTTCGCGGGCCGCTTTCGAAAAAGGAGGAACATCTTTCCGCACCAACGATCCGCCCGAAATAAAGGCGTGCGCTCCGATACGAGTAAACTGAAGCACCGAACACGAACCACCGATAATAGCCCAGTCGCCCATGTGTACGTGGCCCGCCATCTGCACGTTGTTGGTGATGATACAATAATTACCGATACGGCAATCGTGCGCAACGTGGGCATAGGCCATAATCAGGCAGTTAGTACCAATTTCTGTTTTCCAGTGTTCCTCTGTTCCCCGGCTGATGGTTGCGTATTCACGAATCGTTGTATTATCGCCGATAAACGTTCGGGTGTATTCGTTATTAAATTTCAAATCCTGCGGAGTCGATGAAATAACCGCTCCTGGATAAATTTTGCAATTACGGCCAATTCGAGCACCTTCGTTAATGACAGCGTGCGAACCAATCCAGGACCCCTCACCAATTTCAACATCTTTATGAATGATGGCAAAGGGTTCAATCACTACATTCTGCGCAATTTTCGCTTCAGAGTGAATATATGCTAATGGTTGAATCATATTTTTTAAGTGATGAGTGATGACCGGGCCGCTGGAGCGGTGATAAACGATGAGTGTTTTGGCGTATTCATCACCCATCACTTATCATTTATCACTTCTTTTTGACCAGGCTGGCAATCATATCGGCTTCACATACCAGTTGGTTGGCTACGTAGCCCCGGCCCTGCATTTTGACAATGCCCCGTTTCATGGGAGAGGTAAACTCACATCGAAATATTACGGTATCACCAGGCAAAACGTTGCGACGGAATCGACAATTTTCAATACCTACTAAAAACGGCCAGTAATTTTCAGGATCAGGAACGGTACTCAACACCAGAATTCCGCCCGTTTGCGCCATCGCTTCGAGCTGCATGACACCCGGCATAACCGGATTGCCCGGAAAGTGCCCAGGGAAGAATGGCTCGTTCATGGTTACATTCTTGATACCCACCACACTATTCTCATCCAGCGCAATGATTTTATCAATCATCTGGAACGGGTAACGGTGGGGCAACAACTGCGATATCCGATTGATATCCAGCACTGCCGGTTGCATAGGGTCGTATTTCGGAACCTGATTAGCTGCGTTTTTCTGGATCAATTTCTTGATTTTTTTAGCAAACGCCACATTGGCCGCGTGACCTGGTCGGGCGGCCAGAATCTGCGCCTTAATTGGCCGACCAATAAGCGCTAAATCCCCAACTACGTCGAGGAGTTTATGGCGGGCCATTTCATTAGGATGGTGCAGTTTGAGGTTATTCAAAATGCCATCCTGCTTATTAACACTTACTTTGGGCTTATGCAGCAAATCTGCCAGGTAATCCAGTTCGCCGTCCTGCACATCGCGATCCACAATTACGATGGCATTGGTCAGGTCTCCCCCTTTAATCAGATTCTGCTTGTAGAGCATTTCCAATTCATGCAGAAACACGAACGTGCGGCTGCTGGCAATTTGCTCCGGAAACTGGCTAATATCGTTCAGATATGCATGTTGGCTGCTAATTACGCGAGAGTTGTAATCGACCATTACCGTTATGCGGTAATCGTCAAGTGGTAAAGCCGCCAGTTCGATATCCTTTTCAGCATTCCGATAATGAACGTATTCGCTCACTTCGAAATAATTCCGGGTCGCGTTCTGTTCTTCGATACCAGCATCGCGCAGGGCATCGATGAATTGAATCGATGAACCGTCCATAATTGGAGGTTCAGGGCCATCCAGTTGAATCAGAACATTGTCTAACTGCAAACCGACCAGCGCAGCCAATGTATGCTCGACGGTATGAATTCTTGCGCCACTCTGTTCGATGGTTGTTCCACGAGAAAGATCGACGACATTATCCACATCGGCGTCCACAATGGGTTGCCCAGGCAGATCAACGCGCTGGAATTTATAGCCGTGATTGGTCGGCGCGGGCAAAAACGTCATCGTGGCCTGAACGCCCGTATGAAGTCCTACGCCCGATACCGAAACGGCTTTCTGAATGGTCTGTTGTTTGGTATTCATTCTTTCGTCAATAGTCGGATGTCGATAGTCGCCAGTCAACGTTGTCTTTAGGTAATCTATCGACTGACAGTTATTGACTTACGACTCTTTTTCATTTTTCTTTTCCAGCTTCGTTACGCGTTGTTCCAGATCGGGTAAGCGACGGAAAACAGCTAACGAACGCATACTTTCTTTCAAGCCAAAAGCGGGCGAACTATTAATAGCGGTTCCTTCTTCCTCTACATTCTTTCCAACGCCCGATTGGGCACCCACTTTAGTCCCATTGGCAATAGTCAGGTGACCAGCAAAACCAACCTGTCCGGCAATAACACAATTATCCCCGATTTTAGTCGATCCCGATACACCCGATTGGCCAGCGATTACCGTGTTCCGACCAATTTCAACGTTATGGGCAATCTGAATCAAATTATCCAGCTTTGCCCCCTGTCGAATAATGGTCGATCCCATGGTCGCGCAGTCAATAGTCGTATTCGAGCCCACATTCACAAAATCTTCCAGGATCACGTTGCCGAGTTGCGGAATTGTTTTGTAGGTACCGTCGGGCTGGGGTGCAAAACCGAATCCTTCGCTACCGATCACTGCATTAGGATGAATTACGCAATGCCGGCCAATCACACAATTATCCAGTATTCGGACTCCGGGATGAACAATGGTATTATCACCGATCTGTACATTGTTTCCAACGTAGGCGTGTGGATGTATCTTCACATTATTCCCGATCTGGCAATTCCGACCGATATAGGAGAAGGCTCCCCGATACACCTGTTCCCCAATCTGACTCCCATCGCCAATGTACGATGGTTGTTCAACCCCCACCCGCGCAAAAATTAATTGCTTATGGTACTCTTCCAACAGGCGCGTAAAGGCAGAGTAGGAATTTTCAACAAAAATTAGTGCTGATAAAACAGGCTTTTTAGGCTCAAATGACCGATCTACAATCACCGCCGACGCCCGTGTGGTGTATAAATGCGGTTCATATTTTAGGTTCGACAGGAACGAAATATCGCCTGGTTTACCTTCTTCAATTTTCGCTAATCCAGTGATTGCCAATGAATCATTTCCGGCGACTTCGCCCCCCAGCAGTGTGGCAATCTGCTTGACTGTAAACTCCATATATGTATGACGGCCGTCGCAAAGCACCCAATATTGGCGGGCGATCAGGCCGCTAAGGTAACGAAGAAATTGCACTTTTCTGCAATGGGTCGATTAAGAGGAGCCTAGAAAATGGGCTAAACAAGGCGAGACGATGGCACCAACAAAGGGTTATGCCACTTTCTACTTTCTAAATTGTATTAGCCATTAACTCAGGTTTCTGGCCCAGCAGACATAATAACGACGTACAATATTGGTTAGCACCTGAATATTCGACAAATCCGAAGCATCTGCAATGTCGATCACCTGGCCCGTTTTAAGTTTTATCGCGATTCGATCTCCCGATGGCAAATAAGCCGCGTTAGTCGCCTGTCCTTCCACCAGAAAATAGGAAAGCCAGTCCTCCGGCATCCCCGTCTGGCGCATCTGTTTTTCGAGTTCGGTTAATAACTCCCCGGCAAACGGCTCAGTCGATAACATAATCTTAAATAGATTCCGATCCAGCAACATCTGGCAAAGTTTCGCCAACACCGGATCAGTATGGGTAGCCCCTTGTTTGATACAAGCCCACACATCGAAATCATCTAATTGTGTGAAAGCATCCAGATAGTTACGATCCGTCTGAAAATTAGTCATGGATACACTTTCGCACAGAAATAGGCGAAACGCAGCTGATGCCACAAGGGATTCTGCACCGCCTTGCCGACTCAGGAATCGCGCCCGGCGCAAAATCTGAATCAACATCGACTCGCAACAAATGGATGTTTTATGCAGATAGACCTGCCAATACATCAGTCGTCGGGCATTGAGGAAATTTTCTACGCTCAGAATACCTTTCGCTTCGACGACCAACTGATCATCGACCAGATCGAGCATTTTTATGATGCGCTCCGCTCCGATAGCCCCTTCTGCCACACCCGTATAATACCCATCGCGGTTGAGGTAATCCATCCGATCCATATCGAGCTGACTCGACACAAGCTGATGAAAAAAAGGCCTTTCGTAGGTCCCTTCGAACATTCGAATTGCCAGCGATAAGGCACCGCCAAACTGTTGGTTGAGTTCATGCATGAGCATGAGTGAAATCTGCTCATGATGTACGTTCTCTAACAAACAACACTCCAGCACATGCGAAAACGGACCGTGGCCAATGTCGTGCAATAAAATCGCAATCTGGGCTGCTTCACATTCATCGCTACTGATCGAATGGCCTTTACTTTGAAGGGTTGCCATTGCCTGACCCATCAAATGCATGGCACCCAGGGCGTGATGGAAACGCGTATGTAAGGCTCCTGGATACACGTACTCCGATAAGCCTAACTGTTTAATTCGTCGAAGTCGCTGGAAGTAAGGGTGCTCAACTAAATCGAAAAGGAGTTCGCTCGGAATCGTAATAAAACCGTAAACGGGGTCGTTGAGAATTTTCTTTTTGTTAGGCGCTGGCATTAGGCAAATATACCGGACAAGAACACAGGATTACAGGTATATTCTCCGAAAATCGGGCCAATACTATTCATTCTCTCAAAAAATCTGTAAATTTGCTCCGCTGAATTGAACTATCAATCAGCAACGGGCTTGTAACTCAGTTGGTTAGAGTAACTGACTCATAATCAGTAAGTCCTTGGTTCGAGCCCAAGCTGGCCCACGTTGATAATGAAGCACTTACACGTAAAACTGTAGGTGCTTTTTTGTTTGGTTTACATGCTGGTTTACACAACTCCTTCAGAACCGTTTTTCCCTATACGCACCTCCTACCTCTAAGCAATGCGGTAAATACCGCTAAACACAGGGCAATGGCGGGCTAATTTCTGGCTGGTAATGGTAAAGGCCCTATATAGAAGTTTACCACCTTGCCACCCAAAAATGATAACTTTTATCGATATTTAAGCGGATTACCTTACACACTAAAAAAGCTGGGTATGCATGCCTATTGCCACTAGTGATAGGTTTGTTTAGCTTTCAATAACCGTACGTACAAGAGCCTAATGGATCGACTGATTACTCAAGCTGTCTTTGTCGCCGATGATGACGAAGACGACCGTTTTTTATTACAACTGGCCTTTGAGCAACATAGTCCAGAGTGCCAACTAATCTTTGTCGAAGATGGAATGGCGTTACTGGAAACACTTGAAGTGACATCAGTAAAACCCTGTTTGATTATTTTAGATTTGAACATGCCTCGCTTAAATGGGTTTGATGCGCTAGTCGCCTTGCGAGCTAATCCATCTTATGAACACACTCCGGTCGTCATTTTAACGACTACGGACTCCGCTGACTACATTCATCAGGCAGAGGCTTTAGGTGCTAATGACTTTATCACTAAGCCACTAAATTTAAAATTATTAGGCCAACTGGTTCTGCAGTTGCGGCATCATTGGCACCTTGACGCCTGTTTATAGGACCCTTTGCCTTTATAAATAAGAATCAGGTAATGGCGTATTGACGGTTCCAGCAACACTCTGGAAGGTGATAGTGGTATTACCAGTAGGCTCGAATGATGTGAACCGGATCAATCGGTACGCCGAATCAACGCTTAGACGCGGGTTATTGCGGTCTGGATGGGTAATACGAATGCTGTAGGTGAGCAGTCGTGGGGAAATTACAGGGTGAGCGTGGATGAAGTGGAAAAGCAGACGGGGTGCGACTTGCTGTCGAATGTGCCGGAGAGTGTGCAGAAGGTGGTTGAGAGTAGGATTGATCAGGTGGCCTTATAACTCCCTATGGACGGCCAGCTGTACATAGTGACTGATTAAGGGTAATACTCGCTTCACCTCAAGAATATACTGTTCAACCAGTGGCATGATTAACTCAGGCTCTTTCTGGGCTCTCACTAGCGATTCGATCTCCAGAATTAAGCGAGTAGCCTCGCTCAACCCCAGCATTTTAGTATGCACTTGCTGGGTGTGAAGGATTCGTTTGATTTCGGCTATATCCTGCTGATTGAGCGCCAGCTGGAGTTGGTCTAGACCCAGGGGCGTTTCCTCCAGGTAAATCTCCAATAGTTCAAGGGCCAATTCCTGATCGTTGCCAACCGCCATTAGTAACGGCTCAACCAAAAAGTTGCGGGCAGCTGAATTAACTAGTTCGTCTTGGGATGAAGGAGGGCTAGTCGGTGCGTCGGTGCCTACGTATTTTCGCAGTAAGGCCTGGAGCTCGTGAAGCTGGAACGGCTTAGGCAGAAAATCATTCATGCCGACTTTAAGACACTCCTCCTGCTCACTAGGCAGGGCATGGGCGGTCATGGCAATTATAGGAATCGTGCTTTTCAACGTCATTCGGATCTGACGTGTCGTTTCATAGCCATCCATAACGGGCATTTGAAGATCCATTAAAATGATATCAAAGGTGTTCTGTTTCAGTAAATCCAGCGCTTTCTGACCATCTCCCGCCACTTGGGCCCGGTAGCCTAATCGCTTTAGCACCTGAAGGGCTAGTTTTTGATTCATTAGATTATCCTCAACCACCAAAATATGAATATCCTCTCTGATGGCTGTCGTTGGCGATAGCTGATTGGGATTGAGGCTGATTTGTTCTTTAGCAATTACGTAGGGTATCTCAACGGTAAATCGGGAGCCTTCCCCTGGCGTACTGCTTACAGTAACCGAACCACCCTGCAGCTCGGTCAGGGCTTTGACAATGCTAAGACCTAGACCGGTGCCTCCGTAATAGCGAGTGGTAAAGTCTTCAGCTTGCTGGAAGCGGTTAAAGATGGTGGGTAAGACTGTCGCGGCAATCCCAATCCCCGTATCCTGCACGCTGAATCGGGCCAGTACCGATTCAGCACCTGCTTCTGCTCCCTGGTCAACTTGCAAGGTGATCCGCCCCTGCTTGGTAAACTTGATGGCATTGTTGAGTAGGTTGAGTAAAATTTGGGTGAGCCGGGTTGGGTCACCCAATAAAACGGAAGGCAGGGTTGGATCGACATGGACAGTCAGTTGTAGGCCCTTATCCTGAGCCGTCGTTTGACACATCGCCCGGATAGAGCTGGTGAGCATGGGGATGCTGAACGGAATTGATTCAAGTTTGATCATCCCTGCTTCCAGCTTCGAGATGTCCAGAATATCATTGACAATTGTCAGTAAGTTCTTTCCTGCCGATCGGATCAAGCCAATAAACTCTTTCTGATCCTGATCCAGAAGGGTACTCTCCAGTAATTCAGAAAAGCCCAGCATGGCATTCAGGGGTGTGCGTATCTCATGACTCATGTTGGCTAAGAAGTCTTGTTTGATCTTGGCGGCTTTTTCCGCTAGTTGCCTGGCCTCCTGTAACCGCTGCTGGGATTGAACCCGATCACTAATGTCGATGCTCGACGTAATGACATATTGCAATTGACCCTCTGGATTGTAAACGGGTGAGGCTGTGCTAAGCAGTTGAATTGACTTGCCATTGACTCGAAGCTCCAGGTCATCGGCCTGGGCGGCTTTCCCCTGCAGCGCCTGGTACGTCGGCCGCTGCTCGAGAGGATACGGCTGCCCGTCCGGAAAGCGAACGAGTTGACTCGACGCGGCCATCTCCGTATAGTGACCAGACTCGGTAAGGCTATGCAGTAAGTCCGTGGCCGCCTGATTGGCGTAATAGAACTGGCCATCGGCCTGGACGATGACAACCGAAACCGGCACAGCATCCAGTAACTTTTGGGTTTGTTGTTCGCTTTCCGTCAGTTTCTGATTAAGCTGGTTACTTTTTTGTAAGGATTGGTAGAGTACATAGATCGCCCACAGGATCATTCCTAGAGCCGCAATAGCCCCCACCAGGTTACTCAGTAGGGCATAGGAAGCCGATCGTTTACTTTGGGCAACCCGGGTCTGGAGTAAAATATTTTCGTAGCTCTCGGTTGCTTTGAGCACCTGCTCGAAGTGGCGACTGATGCTTAAGGAATAGGCAATCGAATCCAGGCGAGCCTTACCTTGCTCAACCCCTCCGTCTTTAAACAAGGAACGACTCCGGACCAGTTTCGCCTGAAAAAGGGTATCCAGGGCCTGTAGCCGTTTTGTTTGAATTGGGTTATCGCTGGTCAGGTCTCTTACAGCCCTGAGCTGCTGACTCATTTCACGGCTAGTTCGCTCAAAATCCGATTTAAAATAGAGATTGCTGCTGAGTGAATACCCGCGTAAATCATTATCCATGGTCGTCAATAGGGCGAGCATGCGTTGGGTTTTGTTGAGCACCTGATACGTATGCACGACCCAGTTATTCATGCCAATCAATCGATAGATCGTCTGACGGGCGTTGAGGCCGATCAGTATGGTTATAAGCAATCCCAGGGCGACCATTAGGGTAGTGCGTCGATTCCGGTTCATAGAAGGGTAAATCAGAGGAATGGATTAAGTTTACGGTAGCCGGCAAGCCAGGTAAGCCTTGGCTAATCGAACCGGTTGGCTATTGATCGTTTTTTACAGCTAAACGTAGACAGAATCGTAACGTAGTAAAGTTAACCTTTGTTGGTAAATAATAACTTATTTGGTCTTTTACTTAAATATTACATAAATCAATAAATAAAAATAGTTCTGTTTCGATTAATAATCTCTAATTAGACTAACGAATCGGATTTCATTTAAATAAGGATACTTGGTTGTTACAAATCAGACCAAGGGATAGTATTGAGTCAGTGCCCCCCACCTTTTGCAACGGTAAATGAGTTCCTATTTAGTTGCCTACACCGTGTGAAGAACATCCACTTTTATTGAAAGACGCTGGATTGATAAGATATAGTTTACAGGAGAGATTTTAGGGTTATCCTAAGAATTTGTAAGCGGCATAGGACTTGTAGACACTTAATTAAATTTTCTATATTTATTCTAAACAAAACAATAGCCCATCCGTCATTATAGGATGTACTTACAAACAGTGTCACTACTTGTTTTTAAGTCCATTTCCATTCTATACATCCTGTAAAATGATTGATTACCATCAAGCCAGTCACTTTGACTTGCTTTATCAGCATTTATTAGATCCCTGGTCTCCTGCTCAGGATATTGTGGAGTTGGCCAATGCCGAAAGCCAACACGACCAGCAAATGACCTTTCAAATCCTGGAACGTGTGCGGGCTAACCTACTTAGGCTTATTGAACGCATCGCACCCGGCCGAACATCCGGTCAGGTGCTGGCTTATTTACTCTCTTCGGCCAGGGAGGTGGCTAGTTACTCAGCCGTCTGTCAGGTAATTGCCGAGCTCGATGAGCTAGCTAAACTGGACGTTCGCTTAGACTAGCCCTTCTTTAGCCTAGTACCTGATCCTTCTATTCGCCAGGCAAGTAGCCTGGTTTAAGCAACGGAACCTCTACCATTCATTCTATTTTCCTAAAGCGGTGAACAAACAAGCCATTATTGAGGCCATTGATCAAACCAAAACCGAGTTAAGTCAACTCTATCCCATTACTCCAGAAGCGACCAATCGCTTGTTAACTGTCCTGCTGGGCCTATTGCAACAACTCATCCTCATCACCCCTGAGCAGAGTATGGTCGATAACAACCAGGTTCAGGAAGTGGCGTATTATAAAAATGCCTGGCAGGCCCTGGCTCACACCCAAGCTAAAGAGGGCTATCAGGTTGCATGGGCGTATGGACAAGCCCAACAACCCAACGCAGCTAAAAAAAGGCATCTTGAGCTGGAAAAGGCCTTCCGAACTTTGATCGCTCAAGTAAATCTGGATACGTTGATCGTGGGTCAACTTTAGACTAGCTTGGAAAAAGGGAAGAGAGTAGAGTTTCAAGCTTATTTGCACGTATGACAAATCAAATCCCCTACCAGCGATGGTAGGGGATTTGATTTTATAAGCACATATATGGTTTAGACTTCACTTGCTAGCTATTAGTAACAAGAATCGCTGATCCCAATAGAATCAGCGATTACTCCTAATCCATATATGTGATCACAGGCTCTGTGGGCAACCTCTGATGGGAACATTATAGGTCGTAAATAGCACAATTGGCAACTTATTAATTAAGTGGTAAGTGATGACTGAGTCACAAAAAACGCTCTTACTAGCAGCCCAGGCGTTTGCGCTTCAATTCACAGCATAAGATAGCGGTAGCTAGCAAATTTAATTCTAACATACTGCAAGGTTTGTATTGATGCCATTCTAGGAACGGTACTGAAAGAGTTTAGGGAAACGTAGGCTTCAAGATTGGAATACTCTTGGCTGTTTTTGCTCGGGAAGGCGTTTTTCATGTCCAAGCTAGTAGCGTATTTTACTACCCTTTAGAACTCAAAGACCTTTCTGGGCATTCGCTCTTTGTTGGGAAGCGGGGACCATTAGCTTACTTTTATAACTAAATGATAATCAGCACTAAAACAAGTGACTCCTTCAGCTTATATTCGTGGTTTAGTTACTAATCCCTATACAATGTAATGGACTATTTACCTACTAAGCAGCAGACTCCCTCCGAAAAGCCAGCCTTTGACAAGCTGCTTGCGACCTATCTTCAACAGGTTGGCCAGCGCTTTGAAGCCGATAAATCGGTTCAAGAGGCCGTAAAACACCTCCAAAAGCGGATAAGAAGTTATCGTTGAACCAATCCTTAGGCCACAAAAAATACCCAGACAATAAGTCCGGGCATTTCCTTTATTCCCATATATGTAGTCAGGTGTGAAACACCTCAACAAGGGTTCTTAGGACGTAAAATGCCTGGGTTAGTAACGGGTGAAACGGAAGATTTTTTGGGAACATAAAACCGTCAGGTCTGTTAGAGCTGACGGTTAGAGCACGTAACCTCTAATAGATTGATTCAATGGACAGAGGTATTAACTCTATGCCAACAAAAAATGCCGATTCCGGCAGAAACTTGTCGTCTGTTCTAGCCTGATTACTAAACAAGTTAGCGGAGCTAGTAGCCAAACCGTTGAGGAAACGGGAACACTGGTAGGCTCAAAAACACCACTGGTAGGCGACAAACAAATAGCCCCTCCCGGTAGGGCTGAGGCTATCTGTCACTCGTCATATATGGGAATATAGGCGTAAGGTATTTAAACCCAGCGACTAATCAAAAGGATACAAAAAAGCACTGGCCCAAAGGCCAGCGCTTCCATATACCCATATATGTAATCCGAGGGTTAGTCGGACTACTTAAGTAACTAGACTATCCTAAAAATGTTATAAATACACCTAATTTGTCCCCTATCCTGCCCGATAGTATACCAATAGCTTATCCGACACACTATTCTCAGTTTGTTTGACTTCATTTAGTCAAGGTTAATTCAACGACACATCAAAAGATGGCAACGATTCATCCGGCTGGTAGTCGATCAGCATCAGCAGGAAACGCAAATCCACTTCTTTGATAACTGGCTGTGAGAAACCCAGAAAGTAGAATTGCCCCATATCCTCCACCATACGCCCGGCAATGCCTTTATAGTTGTAGGTGTCCGATCGATCAGCAACCGCAGTAAAGCCCAGGTATATCAGAAGGGCAGGTGTGATTTCCATAGCCGAAGATAGGCAAGAAAAAAAGAATGTTTTTTCAACTGCATTTTTACTACTTTCATCACTTTAGTCGATGGTAGAGATAATGCATCGATTCGGAAAGAACTATACCCAGATAGCCAGCAAATTGAACCAAGCAGGTTTGCGTACCTTAATAGCATGCGAGTTCCAGGCTACGCAGATCATACGGCTGATTCTGCAAATCCAAAAAGTGACTAACTTTTGATTGGCCTTATCAAGCCAAAATACGGCTAGCTTAACCTAGAACAGATTGAGCAATAAATACAAACACACGCTTAAGTATGTCAATAAGTAACAAATAGCTTATTGAGAAGTTAACTATATAGGCTCATCGCCCTTTAAAGCGTTCTGCTTATTCGCCTGGTTACCCAAGTTGGGAAAACGACCTTTGACGGACCCGTAACAACCGGTTGTTGTCCCGCTCACTTGGTCATAGCAATCCACCTGTTCGGTAATCAAGAGATGTATGAATAAGAACGGACCGGTCATTGTCATCGAAGATGATGAAGATGATAAGATATTATTTGAACTGGTATTTAAAAAACTGGCCTATCCCAACAAAGTACACTATTTCCCCGACGGTCAGGAAGCTTTAGATTTTTTAGAACAGACAGCAGAAGTTCCCTTTCTGATCTTGTCCGACATCAATATGCCTAAATTAGACGGCTTTGCCTTACGGCAGAAAATTCATGTCGATGCGCAACTTCGTTTGAAATGCATCCCCTACCTTTTCTTTTCTACTGGTGTTGATCAACGAACGGTGATTGATGCCTATAGTTTATCGGTGCAAGGCTTTTTTATCAAACCGACCAGCTTTGCCGAACTAGAAAAGACGATCAGCTTGATCATGGAGTATTGGCAGCGATGTGCCTCCCCTAACAACTTTTAAGGGTGCTATCATTAATTAAAGTTTAGTCAGATGCCGACCCACAAAGCTGCCAGTTAACATACCGGCATTAAGTACAGTTGCTTTGATCAGTGAGTTTCTCTTTAAATACTATTGCCGGAACAGAAGGGATGCCGAGGAGGTCGTGACCGCAATCGGTGTGCCGACCCAAGCCGGACCGTGGTTTATGTACTTTTCTTTAATGTACCCATTTATAGGAAAACGTTTGGTAGACTGTACCAAACGTTCAGCTAGCAGGTAAAATAAGCGAAACGCTCGTTCCCTGACCCACTTCGGATTCAATGTGGATCTGGCCAAAATGATTCCGGATTACTTTCCGGCTATAGGTTAAGCCAAAGCCTACCCCTTCCTGAGACTGGCCAGGCACCAGTTGAGAAAACAGGTCAAATATCTTTTCGAGTTGAGATTGTTCAATACCAATACCATTGTCCCTCACCCGAATTTCTACGTATTCAACTTCGTTGGAGAGTTGATCTGAGAAAGCCAGTTTTTTGCTGGATATCGTTAGAGCAAGAGGCACGTCTTTTTTAGCAAACTTAAGGGCGTTATGAATTAGATGATAAAAGAGCTGTTCCAACTGGAGGGCATGGCTGGAATGGTAGGTAATTGGGTCACATCAAGGATCGTATTTCTAGCCTTCAACTGCGGACTTAGCCTAGCCAGAACCACCGCCAGAAGGTCATTCATATCGGTTGGTTGAACCCGATCATCCTCATCATCGAGAACCGAAAAGTCCGATAGATCTTTAATCATCCGAGAAAACTTCTCCGCGCCTGAATTGATTTTTAAGGCTAGTTTTTCTGCCTTATCCCGGTCAATTTGTTCCTTTCGGATCACCTCTATGAGTATCGTACTAAATAATCTGAGCTTTCGAAGAGGCTCCTGCAAGCTATGATTGGAAATGTGTCGATACTGCCGATTCTCGTCAACGGATTGGTTAAGTTGTCGGCTTAAATGTTGGACGGCCTGATCACTCTGCTCCAGCAAGTCGATCTGCTGCAAATGAAAGGCGATTAACTGGGCGAAGGCGGTAAACATGCCTTTAATCTTGGCATTATCCAGTTGGGCTGGTCTAGGATCAATCGCACAAAGCGTCCCAAAAAATTCGCCTGTTTTGAGAATAATGGGGAATGAGATGTAGCTCTGAAATCCATACATAGCCGGTGTATGATGGGTACAGAAAAGTTTATCTTGCGCAACATGATCAATGACGACGGGTTGAATGCTATCCCGGATTTCATTGCAAATCGTCGTTTCAATTTGAAGTTCTGAACCAGGAACCAGGCCAAACTGGATATCGTCTCGGACACTACAAGTAATCCATCGATCCTGGGTGACTCTGGCCACAGCGGCAAAGCCCATTCCTGTTGTTTGACAGATGACATCCAACAGGGTGGGAATAATGGCTATTTGTTGAACTCGTTGGATGTCCCACTCAAATTCACCGCCTATCTGCTTTTTCATTCTTGATCATTTACTAATCAAAGATAATCAGAAAAAAAGACACCATTTTGCTTGTTCGTCTTTCATACCTGAGATGGAGGATGGTTAGGCAAGCTGGGTTACTTCATGAAGCTACTTAACGGAAAGGTTGAAAAATGACCATCAATCGTCTTACAAACTTGACACCTATGTAAGCGGACACAGCCCGTACGCAACCTTGAGAACAGGTATCCAAGTGATTTTAACGCTTCGACAATGTTGCCAAAGCGTTACTGATTGCAATTTTCACTGTCATTTGCCAACAAAAAACCGGACTAGATAAATTGCCTAGCCCGGTCTTCTACACTGCTATACACTCTTAATTCAACCTGCGCACATGGTTGTGATGCTCGGCGGAGAAAGCAATCTCGTACTGATATTTGTGAGATTTCTTTCTATTCTAGAACCAACCACAAATTACTTCATCACAGGGCGTAGTTCCTTCCTACCCGGTTGAGGCTTTGTGTTAGCCAACATCGGCCCTCCTCAAGAGAAACATTATGTCAGAAAAATTACCTCCTTTTTTTATAGTGTCAGATGTGTCAGGTTCTAAGCCTATATCAGCAGCCTCCTCTTTTTTTTATAGTGTCGGATTTGTCGGATTTCACAGGTCTGTTCAACCCTTCGAGCGGTACGAATTCTCTTTTTTTATAGGTGTTGGATTTGTTGGATTCTAGTGTTGCCAGGTTAGATTTATTCTAGCTGTTATTCATAGAGTTTTTTGCCAATTAAACGTTGAAATAAAGAACGTAAGCCCGGATTAATGCTGACTTCACAGGAATTTCCATGCCGATAAGTAAAGTCAGTAGTAGAGTTTAGGTAAGCAAATTGTGGTGCTTTTCTTTGAGACTTTAAACCAAAATTGCACCATGAAACACCTTCTACTTTGTTTGATTGCCCTTTCTCTTACTAGTTGTGCCAGTTATATACCTGTTGAAATCGAAAACGGTAAAGCATTAGGTATAATGCCCATGCAGTACGGGCATATCAGTTATCAGGGTACCCACCAGATCAAAGCTCCTAGAGAAGATATCTTCCGGCAAATTCGGCGCTGGACCGCTTTTCACAGCACACGAGTCCTGTATACCCAATATCAGAAACTAAAGATCCCTACCCCCTCAACAGCACTACTGGTCAGTGACAATATGCTGGGTGATGTGATTACCAGTGGTAGTCTGGATGAGATACGGATTCAGCCCAGAAGTACATTGACCTATCCAGCCGTTTATTATTCCGTTAGCGCAGAGGCTTATGATGGCTACTATCGAATCACGCTAACTAATTTTTACATTCTTGGTTTTCCTACACCCCACTATTTAGATGTTCGTGATAAAAGCACGTCGTTGAAGCGAACCAGAGAGTTATACGGTAAAGTTGATGCGGAAATTATGGCACTAATTGCAGATTTAGAAAAGTTTGTGGTTGCCGAAATTGTGAGCAGTAAGCGCTGATCGATTTCCTTTTCTTGCCGAATATCATTACGCTCGACTGATCTATTCTAGCGTCAAATAAGTAGTTAAAGCTGGCGATTTTTGAGATAAAAACAGGTTGTTTTTTGTTCTATTACTAGAACGTAAACAACTAATTTTAAGCTAAATGGAATCGGTAAACACCTCCTTTGTTCCTTCTGTTTCCCCCATTACAAAGCCTGCCAGAGTTCCCCGGCGTAAAGTGAACGGTGAAGCCACGGCCGCTATACTGATTCAAATGGCGAGTGAGATTTTGATCTCGTCGCCGACGCTTCGCAAACGGATAAACGTTAGCCTGAGCGATCTGGTAGCAGCCGATAAAGTGCGAAAAGAATTGAACCGTAAATCGGTTAGTCATCATTAATCCGAAGCCGCCCAGCTTATAAAAAAGGGGCGGCTTCGTTGCAGAGAGTCCGGGAGTCGAACCCAGTAGGCTATTACACCTTACACATTAGCAGTGTGCCGCATTACCGTCCTGCCCACTCTCTGTCTGTTGTCCCGTCAGGGTTCGAACCTGAGACCTCCTGAGCCAAATTCAGGCGCTCTGCCAACTGAGCTACAGGACAATTTGCACACCGGGAAGGGATCGAACCCTCAACCTGTGGTTTTGGAGACCACCGCTCTACCAATTGAGCTACCGATGTGTATAGAGCCTAGTTTGTGATTCGAACACAATCCGACTGTTTTGCAGACAGTTCCCACGCCACATGGGTTACCAGGCATTGTTGAAGGAGAGGGACCGCTCCGGCGGCCCGGTCGAACCCCCAGAGCCAAAGCACCTGATCTACAGTCAGGTCCGCTACCAATTACGGTTTATCCTTCAATGTTGTAGGGGTAGCCGGTGTCGAACCGACCGCTTCTTGCTCCCAAAGCAAGTGTCTCACCCCGAGACTATACCCCTGAAATGAAAAAGCCCCTACCGGTTTGCATCGATAGGGGCTTTCTATAGAAAAAGTCGTTGAACTTTAGTCAATAGTCATACCCCTAGCGTGCCAATACTGACAGCTACTTGGTTGGGGTTGATATTGAATCATCGTGTTCATGGTGCAAAGGTAAAGCAAAAGAATCCAGACTTGCAAATATGAATTCTTTTGTGGCTTCTCTTAATTCGGGTGAATAGGCAGTATAAACGTGGAACCACTGGAACCTTCATACTCGTCATCATCGTCGTCATCCTCCTCTTCTTTTTTTACCGACCAATCCGGATCAAGCTCGTGTCCAGAGGTTCCATCAACGCTTGGCCATTCAGCATCAAAGTCCGGAATGAGCATCCAGGCCGAAACGCCACGGGCCACCTCGTACACCCAATCCAGATTTGCATTTACCTGCTGATCGAACGTCCAACCCGGTATCTCTTCAAAATCAAAGGAGTCAAACCGTTCACAATGCCAGTAGTATTTCCCTTCGTCATGTACGTAAAATCCATGCCGAATACCAATACTTTTAATGCCAAGCAGTAGACTATACTCGTTATACAGCTCCTCAGGGAGTTTGGGTGGTGGCAGGTCTGCAGGATACCATTTTCCAGTCAGGATATCGGTTCCAGGTATAGTCGTTATCATCGAAGTATAGAATGGAGGCTAAAGGTCTTCAAATTACGCACTTTAATAATATCAACGACTTGCCTGATCATCTAGCCTTCCGGGCTCAGCGACGTCCAGCTCACTTCCTACGAATTTCATGACCAGTCTACCACTTGCCTATTCGTCTTCCGTGACCGAAACGCATTTGGATTCCGTCCGATCGGTGATTAACGAGCAGAAACCGACCAGTATACCGAACGCAGGCCTGGCCATCGACATCGATGCTATGCGTACACCAACCAATAAAGAACTGCATCAGTGCATCCGGAAGAACCTGAAGTTAGACCACGTCATCACGGAGTTTCCCGATAAGGCTGGTAATCCGGAATGGGTGCACGTCGCGCACCGGGCTACTGGTTCCGACCGACAACAGGGAATGAGGGCTGAAAAGAGGGGTGAAGATGTAATTTATATGTACGAGTAATTGATTGTATAATGGTTAATGGGTTTACAAATGAAAATCCCGGCTTTGTTGAGGCCGGGATTTTTTCTTTAGCTGTGCTCAAGTTGCGACGTGCAGGCAGTACGAGGGATATATACGAAGAGAGGGGCCGTATGGATTTACCGTATAATCAATTTTTGGCGGGATCGCCCGACCTGTGGCGTTGTTCTTGCAGACAAGTAGGTATAGAAGTTCAAGTTACGATGTACAGGCCCGGCCCTTTGGCTGGGTTTTGTATTTTATGATAGCGATACTGTCAACGTCGATTGATCAATCTGCACTTCCCGATCAAAATTGGCCATCGCTTCGTCCGCATCGATAAATTCTGAATTCGCTTTCCGGTTGTTGTAATCGTCAGGCGTTGGGTATTTGGTGTATTTACGCATGCCTGGTATTTCCTGACCTTCGTTGCGGATGATGTAAAACGCTCCGGATGCGCCAATAAATGCTTAAGGGTATGTTTTTGCCATTTCCTACAAAAGCTTTTGGATTATTATAGGAACTTGCTAGCGTAGAGTATTCATAATTAATTGATAATCTTACAACTAGAAGGCTCCTCTAATAGAGAAAAAGAACTATATTCTAATAATGTAAATAATTTAGGCTTGTATATGTGGACTGAAACCTTATTTTTGTTCATGCCTCCAACGAAAAAGAAGGCGCCACCTGTCGTTAGCAAGTGGCGCCGGATTGCTGAAGTAGCGGGAGTGCTAACCAGCGTTTTAGGAGCTGCCAAACTTTTCGTCGAGCTAATGCAGCTTCTAGTTTCTAACGAAGGCCCGGTACTATATGGTACTGGGCATTTTCGTTTTTAATGGGGTTCTACTTGATCGCTATCGTTCGTAAGTGCTCGTTAACGCTTGACAATGATAGACAACGTTCGACAATGATAGACAAATATAGACTTTGTGAATTTGAAATATCAAAGGTTTTCAAATGTATTTTAAACTTTTTATCTCTTTTCTGTACCTTTTTTAGCTCTTTTTGGTAGCATTTCTAGCTCTTCTCACTCTAAATCCTATTTACTACTTGATCTTGTTTATGGAACTGGTGGATTGTTTATCGGAGTTAAAACGGCAACTCATCACTTCCATCCACTTTGTGTCTCCAGAAAAAATGGCGAACAATCAGGAAGATATCAGCTCAGATTGTTCACAAATTGCCTGTCTCATCCGTTCATTTAATCGCTCGTACGCCTACTCAACGTCTACTTTGCTATACGAATAAGCAGACGCCACTTCCGCTGGTACCAATAGCGATGCCACACCCCTTTTTCGTTGACTTTATAAAAACCGGAATCTTTCTCTTTGGGGCCTGGCTCAATGATCGTCCAACAGTCGCCCGCTAGTAAGCCTACCAATCGGTGAATAGTACCGGCCTTAACGCTATGGGCTGTACCAGGCAGCCGGTCCACTATGGTTACGGCCATCGTCCCGTTGGCCTGGACTACCCCGATTTCTTCCCTGTAACCACCGGCTAGAATGGTGCTTTTAAAACCAAAGGGATGATCGTGGTAATGTAAGTCATGGGCAGCCGTAAACTGATGTAAGACGCGATGATCGTCCAAATGGTATTTGATAAACGTCCTATTCATCCGCTCGACGCTAACAACTGTTCCGGGAGTTAGTTTTGCGGGAAAGACAGTGACTAGTTCGCTAATTTGTTGTCGCTGTTTTTGGGTCATGATTCGTTGTTCGGCAAGCTTTTAAAAATTATTCTTTCGTTATTGGAAATTTTCGGAGCAATCGACCAATTACATTCACCACCCGGCCATCGTCGAAGATAACCAACATCGACCCATTGCTACCCCTAATACATTTTTGATCTTCTCGAAGTACAGCTGTGCAGGGCTGACCTTTCAAATCAGGATCCGTCATCCTATCACCTTTGTAGATGTAGCGTTTCATAATTACCGATCCCTATGTCATTTTGACTTCTTTATTTGATTTGAGCTGTTTGACTAATTCTTGTCATTCTAAAAGTTGAGGTTCGAGTAGAACCTGACCGGATATCTGTAAGCGATCTGCCGGTGTCAAAACTAGTAGACGTATCAGAATCGCTCCATCTGTGGTATTCTAAGCGATATCTTGCCCATTGAACACATATTACGGCTAAGAGAAACCATGCAAGTGAAGCTAAAAAAGGACGGAGTGATTGACGGTTCATAGTGTACTGTTCTTCAGAGTAAGAGAGTTCCGTACAATACTTACCACCAATAAACTAGGTTCATTGGTGGTAATATTAATAAGCTCAGCCATTGCCAATAGCCTCCAATTCTCCGGCTAACTGAATGCTCTGGTATTCAGACTTGTAATCGGTAAATGAATTAAAACAGGTAAAATATTCGCGTAAATTTTCTAGCCGAGCCAGAAGCCGAAATAGAAGACTTATTTCCTGACGCTTGGCATTGAAGTCATTGGTTGGATTATTGGCCCAAATGGTGAATAATTCACTGATAAAGCCAACTGATGGAATAGACTCACGAATTTCAGCTACTTCGTGAAGTAGATTAAATAACTCCTCTAAGGATTCGTGATCATCAATGACATTATTTAGAAAGGTAATCCGCCAGTCATCTGAAGTGAAAGGAATTTGAGGGGCGTTATGGGCCGTTTGCGGAATAGGGTTTTTAGAAGTTTCCCCACCCACTTTATTTTGTATAGTACACATTTTTACTAACTGTTTTAAACGTTTACGATGCCCCGTTTTGTGTGAAAGCACTTGGCGGGGTTTTGATTGTGTTTGAGTTTCAGCCCCTATTTCTGTTGGAAGCAGGTAGGGAATCTTTTATTTGGGAGATTGTTTTGAGTGAAGACCCCTTCGAATACTGTTGGAAGCAGGTAGGAGGGGCTTTTGCTGATACCTTATTCATCACCTCGGCCCTCCGCACCTGCTAATTCGCTAAGATTAACATGTATCCGTTTCATGGCCCGGTCAATGGAAGTACCCTTCACCTTGACATAATGCCGCTCAGTAGTAATAATAGTCGAATGACCCATCATTAAGCTTACATCGCTTATCAAGTGACCAGCTTCCTTCATTAAAAAGCCAAAGGTTTTTCGGGCCGTTTTGGCTGTTATTCGCCAATTTATTCCCAACTCATCTTCGATTTGATCGGTGTACCGATTGATTACTCCATCACATAATATCTTGGCACCCTTCGGAAAGCGGTTGAACAGCAATTCGACTTCAGGTAATAATGGCAAATGGTATTCGCTATGGGGAGGCTTTTTACGTCGGCCCACAATCTTCTTCCCTCCACTACCCATCACCTCGAATGCTTGTCTATTTTGAGCGTAGGCCACCGCATCGGGATAATCCATGCCTGTGCAACACATTAGCATGAACCACCACAGAGATATACCTTTGGTACCTTTCCAGTCCAATTGTAATAGATGGTAAACCTGTTCTGGCTCTAAGGACTCAACTGGTTTGTCGTCATACCGAGGCCAGCTGACTTTTTTGATAGGGTTTTCCTGGATCCAGTCCTCTTCGATCATCCACTGCAATACATGTGATAGTTGATGAATGTATCGGCTGGCTTGCGGAGCGCTTGTAGGTTTACGCTGGAAGGCAGTTAATGGCATATTCTGTAGCCAGGTGTGATGACGCTTGGCCCAGCCGAGCGTTATCTTATCGGCTCTGGGAATTGATTGCTCAGTCTGTTTGGCGAATTCACGAATCAGTAATAAACCTCTTTCCCATCGGCCTCTAGCAACCCGTGATAAAGATTTGCCTCTTCCCTGTTTTTCTTCGAGATGAAGAATGTAAGCTGCGTACACTTCATCAATTGGAGTTTGGCCGCAAATACAATGCCCATACTGGCCTAGCAGCGCCCGTTTCCGTTTATCCGAAGGAAATACCCAGCCAATCTCCCCGTACCATTCAGGGGCTTCACCTGTCGTAAGCTGTTGATGAATAGACTTGACGGTCGGCTTACCGCCTGTGTCAAGCTGATCCTGAAAAACACTCTCCACATAAGCCTTAACGGCCGTAATCTGTCGATTAACAGGGTCAGCCTTGTGAAGGGTTGTTTGATTTCTTACATCCCAATCAGCCGGATCGACATCCAGCCTACTCTCTTTCCAGAAAGCGGTAAAGTGCACACGGTATCCGTTAACCGTTATCCACACCTCCAAAGGATGAGGATTGGAATAGGGTTGTCCTTTTTTGGGTGCACGAAGCGTAAACCGAACGCTGATTGGGAGTCGACGTTTGGCTACCATTAGTTTAGGCGCTGTTGAGTCTGGAGCTAACCGACCTAATACCGATCGACTGGTTAGTTGTGGATTACTCATGGCTTTGGCCCTCCTTCACCATTCGATCGATGCCGGCGTCAATAACAAAGCCTAAAAAGTTGTCAAGCGCATTGAAGTTTTGAGCTGACTCTTCACACGTATTGGGGTTAGTCGTACTCTGCTCCCAGCTGGGCAGGTAGGCCGTAAACCAGGCGCGGATGTCCTGACGAATGCGATTGATCGCTTTGGGATCTTGCATCAAATCGCCGAACTCGCAGCGAAAGCTGATGATGCTTGGATCCTGCTCGTTAAAGCATATGGGGGCATACCGGTTATCAGCTGGTGAGAATGATTTGGCCGTGGTTTTGGCCGTTCGCGGATTAGGGTTTGCATTATTTCCCCTACCCGCGTAGCTTTGCTCCGTTGTCATTTAGATGAAAGTTTAAATGGTACACACAAGGCCCCTCCGCGATTGTTTCCTAGGCACTCGGCGAAGGGGTTTACTGTTTACTAATGATTCAATTTAAGTCACACTAACCGACGTAAAATCTTATGTATGGCTTTTCGTGATTTTCATTAGCAAACCAAACTACGTTATATTTAACGAATAATACAATATTTATTATTACTAATTTTGTTAAACAACCAATAATTAAGTTAAACAAATAGTAATTACTTATATTAGTGTCGTTAAAAAAGCAGCATTGACAATGGGAGCTACCATTAGCGAACGACTACAAGAATACTTTGCAAGTAAACGGCTTTCGAATGCGCAGGTATCTCGTGATGCGGGCATCCAATATGATACTCTTCAGCAAATACTTTCAGGAAAAGTAAAGGCAATGGGAGTAGACAAGTTTGCTGCAATCTGGAAGGTTTATCCAGATATTGACGCTTGGCATATTCTTACTGGGGAGCAAAAATCAAGCGCTCCATTATCATCAAATCTTACGACAGTGGAGCAACTATTGGCTTTTAAAGCGGAAATGAATGAGTCGTTAGATAGACGGATCCAGGAGCTCGAAGGAGAGTAGATTACCTCTTTCTATATAAGTTGTAGTACTAACTCAACTAGGTATAAAGCGAAAAAAGCTCGGCGAACACCGAGCTTTTTTCTTTTCAGAGTTTCTTAACGTTGAGTATGTAATCTATAAAGATGCTACCTTTCTGCTGGCAGCTAGCGAATTCATAGCGTTACTCATTCATTAGCTTAAACTGTGCCAAATCATTATATACCAGCCCAAGTATCACGCTTACAGCCACTTACCGAAATACAACCTCTTTGTTCATTAAATTC
Source organism: Spirosoma harenae (assembly GCF_054776975.1). Taxonomy (NCBI): domain Bacteria; kingdom Pseudomonadati; phylum Bacteroidota; class Cytophagia; order Cytophagales; family Cytophagaceae; genus Spirosoma; species Spirosoma harenae. The sequence continues at coordinate 67,962 of NZ_BAAHBD010000009.1, forward strand.
CTTCTGTGGAAAATGGGCACATATTCCACAAAAGTGTAGTTGTTTACGCAACACTAACTCAATTCACCACATAATGCAAGAGTAGGGTTGCAGGCCCACAGTACAATTCAGTCTTTTATCCAAAGCCAGCCAACAAAGACTCTAATTCTGCCTATTATTTAAATTCCTCCCCTTATTCAGCATATCGGTAAGCTGACAAATTAGCTTTTGTAGTTGGATTTTATCCAGCAGAAGATGGCAGCTATCAAGCCCTTCATCCATATTCTCCAGCAGCAGCTTCGTGTGCTTATGCATGTAAAAAAAGTACTGAGCGTAGTAGTAACCTAGCGTATGTTGGGCATCATAGGCTAAGGCCTGCTCAACCAGTCTGGGTAGTTCATGATCATCCCTTTCAACATGATCATGAATGGTATCCGAAATATACGTGTTGAGCAGTTGCTGGAACGGCTTTGTGGCTAAATCGGGGCGTTCTTTGCTAATCATTGCTTGCAAATACCGGCGCTGGATCCCTTTTCTAATTTGACTGAATAGTTTCATTTTTTTGACTATTTGATTTTGTTAACTATCACCGCTGACCTCAGCATATTTTACCTCCCCCTGCTTTCGGGTAATCGCATCAACACCTACCCGGATATCTACACCGTACATTCCCTGACGTATCGCATTGGCAATGACTGACGCATCAAAAGCGGCCTGAACCCCGCCGTACGAATAGTGGGGAGTCAAATGTTGTTTATCGTAAAGTTGTGAGCCGAATCCGGGAAACGCCCGACCACCACCAGCGACATTTATAGCCGATAGGACCGGATAGAACATGGCTGTTGACTTTGCATTAATAACCGATTCACCATTACTGATCTTCGAGTTGATACTATCGGATTTTCCGGTTCCCGGTCCTTGGATGTAGGCTCCTTGCCCATCAGATCGATATACGCCACCATAAGCAAATTTCTGGGCGGCATTATCAATAGCAACCTGCTGCGCTATTACTTGAGCAGCAATAAAAGCAGTGGCTATTCCACCCCCGATGGGCCCTAACTCAGCGAAGGCTTTAGTAACCGCTAACGCGCCATTGATTAGGTTCTGGGCCAAAGCAATCTTTGTTCGCTTTTCATTAGCCTCCTTCTCAATGTTATCTTTCTTGTCTTGAAACTCTTTTTCCAGTTTGGCCCGGGCCTCATTGGACAGGGCCGCACTTGACAGTAAAGCGCCATACTGATCATCCACCGATTTTGTTTGCTGAGCAACGGAGGCATCGACGATACTGGTAAGGGTAGAAAGCGCCTGGGTGGAAATATCAACAATTTGATCTTTGAGGGCTTTGTAGCGCTTTTTGACGGCTTCTGCCTCCTGGGCATCGAAGCTTTTATTAATGGCGTCGATTGCCGCCTTTTCACCCTTGGCACTGGCAATGGCAGCTTCGCGTTTCTCCTTGAGTTTTTTAAGCTCAATATCGAGTTGCTTCTTCGACCCCTCCCGAACCCCGATCAGCTCGGCATCCAGCATGGCCTCCCGGTTAGCTCGGTCCTGATCAGCAATCTGTTTGTTGAGGTCCTTGCGGGCAGCTAAGGCTTTACCTTTGATGGCTTCCTGACGAACATCGTATTCTTTATCGCTGATCTGGGCGTATTTCTTTTCAACTTCCAGGAGTTCAAGCTGGGTCTTTTCTTCCAGGTCGATGCGTTTTTTGGCTACATCTCGTTCATTCTCCAGACTTTGATCACCAAAATCAAGCTGAATCTGCAAACGCTGATTTGCCAGGTCAGACTCCTGGCTTACCTGCTGCTTGTCAAACTCAGCCCTGACGTCATTGATCGCCCGATCGGCCGTAGTGATTAAGCGTATGTTTTCTTTCAGCAGCGCATCCTGGTCTTTTATCGTGGCCTGGGCAATTTGCTGGCGTCGATTGCGCTCGGCCTCAATCCCCTCGATGCGAAGCTGCAACTCCTGCTCACTACCCCGTCTGACCATGGCCAGATCCGTTTCGATCTGCGTTAATCGGGCATTGTAGGTGATCTCCGCAATCTTCTGAACGCTCTGTTTCGTCGCTTCCAGAATTTCCTCATTGGCTTTGAGCTGAATAAGCTTCTTGGCCGTAGCGGCTCCTTTGCCTTTTTCGACGGCAACCTTTTCGGCGTCGGCCCGCTTCTGGATCAGATCGATCTGCCTTTGTAATATCTCCTGCTCAATCTCGATCGTTTCCTGACCATTTTTCTTGGCAACTAGCAACGCAATCTCGGCATCATTAACGCGTTCCTGTGCCAGCTTTTTGGCATTCTCTAGAGCTTTGGCCTGACCCTCGGCTTCAATCGTGTTAAGTTGGTTTTGGAGCTCGGTTCGTTCCCCTATACGCGCTTTAGATAGTTCATCCAGTTTCTTCTGCTCTTCGGCTACTTTTTCTCGGCTATCCCGATTTTTCTGGTTGACGTTCGACTCGGCCTGGGCTAACTGGACCCGTTTTTTCTGTAGAGCCTCCTCTGCATTCTGGATCTTCTGACTCTCGGCAAAGGCGGCACGCGCAGCAGCTGCTCGTTTCTGGGTAGATTTAGTGGCATCTTCAGCAACCTGCTTTTGCCGTTCAATGAATTTCTCACCGCGAGCCCGTTCGGTATTGAGCCTGATCTCCTCTTCTTTGATCTGGATGCTGAGTTCGGCAATGGCGGCACCCTGGTCATAGACTTTCTTTAGCCGTGTAGCTGCATTGGTGGCACCAGTCCCTAGCTGAACCACACCGTCGGCCAGTTTACCAAAGTCTCGTTGTTTGATGGCGTCAATAATAACGCCGACAGCTTTGAACCGGTTGATGATGTTGGTGACGATCGCTTCCCCAAAATCTTTAACGGCCTGCGTTGGATTCTCCCAGGCATCGGCCAGGGTTTTGCCTAAAGCAATTACTTTATCGGTGACGGCAGATAGTACGGCCGATACGCCAGCGGTCGCTTTGGCCATAAAATCCATCCCTTTTTGCGATTTGGTCAAGATGATGTAAAGGCCGCTTAGAATGGCGATGATCGGAACGGCCGCTAACGCAATTAATGCACCCCGGCCGGTACCTATAGCTTTGGTGAATACGCCGGCCGCCTGAGAGCCTGATTGAAACGATTCGACTGTCTGACCGACATTAAACCCAAGGATGGTAATATCACCAATATAGTCCTTGAGCGTTTTGCGGCCGTTCAGGCGTATTCTCTCTACTTTCTCTTGTTGACGAATCAGCTCACCTTCCAGTGCCAGGAGTTTGCCTCCAACGTCCTTATTTTCCCGTTGAGCTTGACTTAGCCCTTCATAGGTAGTGCGAACCTCGGCAATGGTGTCGTCCAGCTTAGTCAAACTAGACACGTTGGCCAGGATGGCGGCATTCTCCACTCTGAACTCATCAGACAGCGCCTGTATGCGGTCCTGCACAGCTTTCGTCGAGGAGATATGAGCACGCTGGTCGGTGTTGAGGTGGTTAAGAACGAGGGCATTCTGTTGAAACGCATCTTGCATTTTATCTAATGCGGACTCGGCAACTTGGATGCTTTTGGCGTAACTGGCCTGCGTTTTCTGAGCCGCCTTTAGCTGTTCTTCGGTTGATTTTAGTTGCCGGGTAATTGACTCGTGGCTTTTTGCATACTCTTTAGCCGTGACGATCCCAGCTTTCTGGTCTTTCTCCAAGGCTTTTAACTCCTTTTTCAGAAGTGCTTTGCTGGCCAGCAGGGATTGAATATTTTCTTCAACCTCCTCTTCTGAAATTTTGACTTTAATGAGGATATCTCCGTTCTCTTCCATTTTTGTATGGGTATCTGGATGAATGATCTTAAGAAAGATTGGCAATGATTAAAGGTGCTCAATGGCCTGAGCAACAAACAGATATTAGATTGTTGCTCAACGTCAATGTCTGAGGTAAGCTGATTTTCCCGCGGCCGATTCGGGAAGCTTAATAGCTACGTTTCGATCTGATCACACCAGCTGCCCAGCGCCAAAGTCTGCGTCGACATCAGGAAGTGGAGTTCCCTTAGTAAAATCGACAATTCGCCACAAGGGTACCGGCTGGGGTAAGGCTTCGAACTCCTCAACGGTCATATCTATACGTTCGCCTTGATGATTGACACAATAAATCGATCCGCCTATTGGGCGTTCGTCGATTACCCACCTTAGATCAGATGGTAGCTGCTGTCCCTGTTGGCTGGCTTTGTACGCCTGCAAGGCTTCAATCTGACCGGCCAGTACTTGAGCCAGGATTTCACGTTTTAGGTTTGCTGTCTTTATCATGGTATTGTTTCAAAAGAATTAGTTACTCCAGTTTATTTATAGCCCGCTCCAAGAGCTCGTCAATCTCCTGATCACTAAGTGCTGATAGGTCAATCTTTTGCTCCCGTTGCTTGGGTAAGATGTACTCAAGGAATTTTAAGTATGCCGCAACCCGTTCTTTAGGCTCGAGCTTTTCCAGGTCTGCCGAAACTGAGTCGAATTGCTCTTCGATTAGTGCGCTGATCCGGCTCTTAATGTCAGCTGTAGTCTTGTTAGGGCTGCCTGGTTTACGGCCGCCCTGTTTTGCGTGGCCTTTTTCGAATTTCATTGGTCACTATTTTAGTGGTTATTTAGTGGAAATGCGTTAGGTTGAGGGCTCATCTGAACAAGCAGTTAGGCTAGTCCCAGCTGATAAAAGGAGGCTGGTTTTGGTACCATTCGAAGAAGGTCTGCTGTTCGATCGTCGGTATAGCATCCGGCGGATTACGCTGGTCCCAAATAGGTGGATAGCCTTTCCACTGCTCGAGTAGGTAATCAGCCAAGTCAAATCCTTTTTTACGTTCCTCATCAGTGGCCAGTTTCTCAAGCCAATCCGAAATGATCACGTTAAATCCCTGTTGACGTAACCCATCGGCTTTCCCTTTCCAGTAAGCGTAATCTCGTCCGTTAATCGAAAGGTCAGGAAACAGTATGACGCTGCGACCTTTGAGCGGAGCCAGTCGCTCAGCATTCAAATATGATCGGCCAATCACGGCCATCCATGTGAACTGGGGAAAGTATGGTGTAGCGATTACTGCCGTTTTCGGCGCTTCAACGATCGCAATGGGTTTGTCGGCTGGAGCGGTTAGTAGTTGAGGCAATCCGAACAGACAGGGCGCAAACTCCTTCTGCTCAATGTAGTCGGTCAACCAATCAGGCCTGGATAGCTGTTGTTGATCTAGGGAGTACGCTAGGACCGAATGCACCCAACTGGTTCGGGTTCGAGTTCTGCCCTCACGATCCACATACTTGACCGTGTGAAAGGTGCTGTCAAACAGCTTAATCTGCCCACCACGTTTATGGCCTTTTTCGTCAATCAGCCAGAAGACAGAAGCGCCCGTATTGTCCCAGCACTTTGAGGTACCAATCTGAAATCGGCTCAGTAACTCATCTGTAACTGCGTCACCGAAATGTTGACGGAGCAGCTTCGCAAATTGATTGTTGTCATATTGGCCAAGGGATTTTCTAAACACCTCATCGGGTATGCTACAAACAGGAGCTTCAGCCACAAGATTGTTTGACGGTTTAGAAAGAAAAGGCTTCGGGAAGTTCTGTGATGCCGACACAGATCGAGGGAATGATGTCGTGTTCTGGTTTTCCTCTTTCCACTGCTGGTATACCTCATCAGCATAGCTCATTCCTGATGACCCTTTACTGTAGGGTGACCAATGATAACCGCAATTGCTCTCCCGATCACAGCGGCCATAGATGTCAGGTAATGGATCCCCCGTTCGGGTGTCAATATACCGACTCAGTGTCTTTCGGTGCTTGGGTCCACAATCTGGGCAATCCGATTTAATTGCTCTTTTGGGTAATTGATAACGCAAGTTGGAGGGGGTCATTAGTCAATTGTCCTAATCGTCCTAACTGTCTTAAGTGTCCTACATTTTCCAACTGTCCTAACTGTCCTAATACCCCCCTATATAATAGGGGTATTTAGGACAGTACAATTAGGACGATTGAATAGAGAGTTTTTCTGGATTGAATTGATATAATTCGTACTTCTCCTTGGCCGGTTTATCCTTCGTCAGGTAACCATCCGTTTGCAATCGCTGAATCAATTCCTCGGCTTTTGATTTCCCGATGCCCGTGCCGATGAACTGCGCGGCCTCCATGAGGTTAGTTCGTAGCTGGGAGTATCGTAACTGGGTCTCGTTAGCAAATGCTCTCCGGATGATATTGTCGAGCTCTTCTTTTTTTAGATCACCTGCTTTTGCTTTACGATTTCGACCAATTGGAGCATTAGTCTCGATTGCATCGATCAGAAAGGGTAAGCCATCTTCGCCAACGGAAAAGCCGAATGGTTCGAACTCTTTGTCACGGCAGTATTCGGGCGTAACAATAGAAACGTTCTTATCAGTTGGATCACGGCTAACTGAAACAACGGTTTCAGCTTTATTAGTGAGCTCCGACCCTAGATGGCCACGCGCATTGTTGTTGCCTTTATTCTCATGAATTACCGTTATCAAATGCGCATCTTTCTCTTCGGTCCACTGGAGCAGGTCCGTAGCCCGATCGGTAGCCTCCTTGGCATCATTGATATCAAATACAGTATCTCGTATGCCGTCAATGATGATCAATCCCAGACTGGCCGTGTCTTCAATAGCGACCCGAATAGCATTCAACCGGTGATTAGGGGCAAACTTTTTCAACTGATACACATGGATGCATCCCAGCTCTTCACAATTAGCCAAGAGGGCAATCCGTCTCAGTACGCGCTTGACGTGACCCCTATGTTGTTCGGTATCGAAGTACAAAATAGCTTGCTTATCCTCTGGTAGATTGCCCCTCACCTTATTAATAACCAGGTCTCGTTTAATGAGTGAAGCGACAATCGTACTGATCAGGTACGTTTTACGGCTTTTCGCTTTGCCAATCACTAACGAGAAGTTGCCCAGCGTGCCAAAGGTCATGGCTTGATCATTCTCTATTACTTCGATACAAACTGTTGGCTCTTCAGTTGGATCGGATAGTTTGACTTCTGAATCGGCTAGTATAGACCGATAAAAGGAGTAAAATTCAGAATCACCTAATTTGCCTAGCTCAACAGGTTTCGGCGGAGGAAGTTGCTGAGCAATCTCCGCAATAGCATCCATATGCGCCGATAGCGTTGCTATGTCAACTTGCTGTGAATCAGAATTCAAAATACCTTTGCGGGATTCTTTTGTGCCATCAATGGAGGAGGTAGCTGGATGTGGTTGGACGCTCATGTCAGTTCCCTCCTTTTTTGTTCGACTAGATCAGGAGCATATTGCCCGAACCAAGCCCAGAACGTTTCATAATCCTTGACAACTAGATAAACTCCGCCTGCGGCTTGAACTTGTTGAGCTGTTCTCTTCTGATCAGCGCTTAGTCGATCCTTGCCCCACTTAATTTCAATACTGACGTGTTTACCCTCGACGATTGCGTGCAGATCCGCCGTACCTCTTCGAGTAGTGGAATGAGTGAAGCGACCAAGTGCCTCATGCCACTGCCCTTGACTTTGTACCCGTGTGACGTAGCAACCGTGAAGCTCAAGACAACGTTTAACTGTCTGAGTTAGGCTGTTGGCATCCTTGACATTGAATTTGGATTTAACCCGCCCGTATTCAGGAACGTTAGGGTGTGTACGTCGCTTCTCTGCCATTTCGAGATTAGCGAGGTGCTGGAGCGACGCACAAGGCAATGTGCGATTGCTCATGCTGCTTTCCGCCCTCCTTTCTGCCGGTTATTAAGTTGTGAACTAATTTGCAGGTCGGCAGATTCCTCAATTTTGGCCATATCGATAGCCTCAAGAGTTTGACTCCGTAGCCAATTCAACACAACCGCTTTGTCGTATAGGACACGCTTACCGAACTTAACGACTCCCGGAATTTGGCCAGCGGCAGACTTAATACGTAAAGTGCTAGTGGGAACACCAGAGCAGGTTGATTGCAACCATTTAAAATCTCCGTAGGGATCGGCGTCAATTGTTGCAGCATTTGTTTTCCCGCTGCGTAAATACTGTAGTACTTCAAGAGTCAACGCTTCTAAATTAGTTAGCCGGGCGTTGATCGGCTCAAATGGATTGCTCATGTCTTGCCGTCTTTAAATGATTGACGGAACAAAGGTTACCTCACCTCAACACGAGCAACCGGTTGCAACTAGTTACTAAATTTAGCTTCTATTGTATTTATCTCATTTTCAGCCTGTTTCCTTTCAGAATCTGTAAGCTTAGGCATTATCTTTTCAATCGATGCAATTAGGCTTTTAGCTTTTTTTAATGATTCGTTTGGATAAGCTATACGCTTTTTGGGTGTGGTTAATGTTATGTAGTCATTATATAGTGGCTGGCCCTTTGAAATTGGTGGTAACTGTTTATAGCAATATATTAGGGCTTTTTCTCTTTCTGTAAATTTAATTTCTGAAGCCGAAGACAAATTTATTTGCTTTTCAATTTGTACAGCAGGTTTATTAGGTAATTCAGCAGCCTTAAATGATTTATTAAGAGCATCTTCTATTGGCTTATATTTATTCCTTAGTTCTTCGACCTGACTGTATATTCCTGTCCAGTAACCATGTTCCCGTATTTGAGCATGGCAGACAGTTAAAGGAGTAGAGTGAGCCTGTGCATACCAGCCTCCGATACTTCCCTTATGAGTTGTAACAAAACACCTTTCATACAAAGTATTGATGTAGTCCTGATTGTTATAAATTATATCAGGGCTTACAAGGTACTCTTTCTGAAAAAATCTAATCCCCTCTTCGTATCCCTCCACATAGCTAGGTTTATAATCAGTCCCCTTAATAGTAGTAGCAGGTCCATCAAACAGGTGGCCCGGTTTGACAATATTAGCTTTGACTTCTGGGCTAATAAGAAACCCTAACAAGGGCATACTGTAAACAATGTAAGCCTGACCATCATCGAGATAGTGCCGGCCTAAGCCTTTGTATCGATCCATCTCTTCTTCTAAATGTGATACCAGAGGACTAAACAAAAAATCATCGCTCAACCAATAAGTAGTGTCGGGGGTATCAGTGTTCATTTCCATAACTTACAAATTATCAAAAGCGGCATCGATCAACTCATTCTCAAACGAAGCCAGATAGGTCTGGGTAATGCCTTCGGTCTGATGCCCCATTGCTTCCGAGATCACCGCTGTTGCCACACCGGAATGCTTCAACGCAGTCGCAAAGCTATGGCGCGCTACATACGTGGTCAGGACAGCATCAAGACCCGCCATACCGGCCAATACTTTCAGATCAGGATTGACCTGCCCGATGATCTTATGGATCCGGTTATCAATTTTCTTGGTCGTCAGATGTCGCTCGCGGTCAAGAATTGGAAAAACGTAGGCGTCCTGTCCCCTACCCGTCAGTGGCCGGTAATAATCCAAAATGGCACTGGCTTGATCGGATAACTTGAAGTTGAATAAATGCCCGGTCTTCTTGCGTTCGTAGCGTAGACGCCCGTTCTGCACATCACCCCAGGTCAAATGCGCCATATCAATGAAATTGATCCCAGCCCCGTAGTAGCTAAAGACGAATAGGTCCCTGGCCAGTCGAAGCCTAAATGTTTCGGGCTCCAGAGCCGCCAGCTTTCCGATATCCTCTTTCGAAATAGCCCGCTTTCGGGTCCGTAAATCGAACTGACTAACCTTAAACTCCCGGAACGGATAATACTTCTCCTGCACAAGGCCCCGTTTGATAGCCTGGTTGTAAATCAATCGAAGAGTCCGAAAGTACACCGCCATAGATGTTTCAGCCAGACCGCGCTGGGCCATACTGGATCGAAAATCATCCAGGTACCCAGGCGTTAGATCGGTGAACAGCAGTTTTTCCGGTAGTTTACCCTCGCTTGTTTCAAATCGGACCAGTGCCCTTCGAATATCGCGTACAGTAGAGGCAGTACCCAAACGTTTCTCTTTGATTAGCCTATCGTTGTATTCGTCGATAAAGCTGAGCAGGCTTACCTTGCGAACCGACTTCACGGCTTTAGCCACTACCTTTTCGGCCGAGAATGGTTTTTCTTCCTGTTTAAGGTCACTGGCCACATCGGAGAACTTCGCCTTCCATTTGGCAATAACCGCTTCGACATAGGGGCGGTTGGGGCAACTACGCCGGGGTTCTGATTTATCTTCATCCCAATGTTTGAGTTGCAAACTATGGCCGACCGACACATATTTGCGCTGTCGATCCTTGGTAATGCGCACCATCAGCGGGTGCGAACCGTCGGCCAGTGTTTTGGATTTGAACAGAATGACTTTAACCAGCGCATCGCTGTCTTTATGGTCAGTAGCTTTGGACATAAAAAAGCCCGGTTTACACAGTGGTTTACACAAACCTACATAAATAACCGGGTATAACCAATACTAACCAAAAGAACAAACAGCTATATTTGTCTAATAATCAACATATTAGAAAACAATAAAAAATAACAAAATAATTAGAGTAACTGACTCATAATCAGTAAGTCCTTGGTTCGAGCCCAAGCTGGCCCACGCTCATTATCAAGCACTTAGCAGAAATGTTAAGTGCTTTTTTGTTTAGTTGCAATACGTAGGCCCTCGTTTTTGTACTAGATAGTTATCAAAGCATATATCGACTGCGCTGATCATCGAGCTCTTTCCAGTTGCTCACGTGTCGAGATAATTCAGCCCAGAATTCCTTTGAATGTTTTTTTACCTTAGTATGGCATAGTTCAGAATTACCGCACACCTAGTCAACAGGAATCATATTTGTTCACTACCACAATGGCCGCCTGAAAAATCTCCACTATACTGTTGCAAGTCCAATACCACAATCGGCCTATTTATGAATCAATTTTCCTTCGCCGATCAACGCAATTAAGTCACTACCGATGATTTTATTTTTAACTTATCCTAGCTATTTATAGTACCTTGTCGATCAATTGATTAACGTCATATGTAAAGGCTATAATTATCAGCTTTTATCCGAATAAGGATCATAATTATTGGTAGTAACCTTTAGTTGTTTTGCAGGACAACTAACCAATAAGAAGGGTTCTTATGAACGTATCATTCCCCCATTTTTTGAAAACTGGTTGGCTAGCCCTACTCATGATGGGCTTTAGCTTTACGCTCTGGGCTAAACCAAGCTGGACATTTAAGGTCGTGGTAGCCGTTGAGAAGCAAACCGCTGACTTTCACCAATCATTGCTTTCGAAGCCGATTGATCAGATCGTCCGAGAGCAAATGGCAGTTGTTAACGCTAATTTTAACAGCTCTACTAACTTCAATGGTATCTACGATTTCAGGGTTGATTCGATATACATATTTGATGGACCGACAAACCTTGAAATTTTCAGGCCACACCCGAATTATGACTATTGTGTTGTTATTGATGGCTTTTCAACCACTGCGCAAGGGGGCGGATGGCTAGGAGACTATCAGACAATCTACCATAAATGGCCAGCAAACAACGTGTTCGCCAGTGGCCCTTTTGGCCCAGGTGCTACCGATGGATTAACCCACGAATTTGGTCACGCGCGAGGAGCGGTTGACATCTACGGAATGCGTGTTGAGGGTAGTAAGAATCCAGTAAATGGGGAGACTTTTGAGCCAGTTAACTCTGTCATGAATTATCCTTATGGCAATATCACTTGGGATGAATATACCGTCAATTTACTGAATTCCACAGGAGGAGATTACATTCAAGGTGATGAATGGATTAAACGGCCATTTCCCAGTAAATTAGGCATCAAGGCCGTTAGCACTCACGGATCAATCTTAAGTAACGTATCGTTGACCATCTATCCAGTAGAGTGGTTTTCCAACAAAGTATCCTATATTCCAATTGGTGGTGGTTCGACCGATTCTGATGGTGTCTATTCATTCTCTTCAAATCCTTATCAGCCTGCCACCAAGGGATATCCTTGGACGATGAGGTATTGTAATTTTCTAATCAAAGCTGTTTATAATTCGGTGACGGTGTATAAATGGATGCCCTTGTATGACGTTCAGAATGCCTACTTCAGAAACGGCGAAAACTCAACTAATGATGTAGAAATTGTCTTCCCAGAAAGCACGCCTTTAATCCAGTTGAGCAGTATTAGTGCGACTAGTTTTTATCCGGGCAATACGATCGAAGTATCGTTTGCTCTTTCTGACGCATTTGGACCAGGTAATGTGTTTAGCTTGTTTGTAGTAGATAAAAACAACAATTCGTATGAAATTACCAGTATGGAAGGCAGAGAGAGCGGCACCATCACAGGAACCATCCCTGATCTAAGCCCAGACAATTCCTATAAGATCAGGATTGTTAGCAGCAAACCTATAGCTCAGAGTAATGACTTTCAAATAACGATTAATCCAACTCCGCCAAGTAGACTCACCCTACTCGCTCCCACGTACAATTGTCAAACGGGCTTTGTTGTCTTTAACACCAAAGGGGGGGATGGTTCACCTATTACGTTCACGGCTCCCGGTATTACCCGTGTTTCGCCCACCAGCAGCTCTGGTATGGTGGAGTATGAACTCCGAAATGACCCCAAAGATATTCTCATTACCGCGTCTCAAGGTGATGTTAGTGTTAGCTATACCTTTAAACTGAAAGCCGCCTGTACTAATGTCGTTACGCCCAAACCGCCACTGTTGATTCAGCCGATCCCTGATCAATTCCTGATGGTGAGACAACCCTTGCCTGTCGGTGGCTTTAACGTTGGCTTCTACTTTGCTGATCCCACTCCCTTTGTCGAGGGTTATCTATCCGGTTGGTTATTTCAGATTGAGGGATTACCCGAAGGCTTATACGTATTTTCTAAGGAGGTACCAGGCTTTACACCAAATCCAGTTCGCATCATTCAAGGTGTGCCAAACAAAGAGGGAGTCTATATAGTGACAATCAAAGCCAGTACAGCTGCTTTCCCCGACAGGCCCGTCATCACCAGCTTTCGCATCATTGTCACTAATTCGAACCCGACTAGTGGCTTAACCCTCCTCCAGCCAACTTATAATTGCCAGACCGGGGCCATTCATTTTAATTCAACTGGTGGCGATGGCTCATCCATCGAGTTCATGGCCGCTGGCATCACTGGCTGGACTTTAAACCCGGATCAGTTTGTCGACACAGAAAGCCGGACCGCCAAGGATGTGTCGCCCTTCACAATCTGGGCTCGGCAGAGTGGCCTCGTCGTCAGCTACAATTGGGATTTACGGACTTACTGCCAGGGCAGAACAACTACTTTGCAATTACTAGCTCCGACTTATAATTGTAACACGGGCGCCATCCACTTCAATACCTCAGGGGGTGATGGCTCTCCTATTGAGTATATGGCCTTTGGCATCACGGACTGGACAACTAACCCCAATCAGTATGTGGACAAAGAGAGTCGCACGGTCAATGATGTACAGCCCTTTACCTTACTGGCACGTCAGAGTGGGGCCACTGTCATATACGTGTGGGACTTAAAAACCGCCTGTGGATGGGCGCGTCTGGGCGTTGAAGAAAACCATGTAGCGCTGAGCCTAACGGTGTTGGGTAATCCTGTTCAGGATCAATTTAGAGTATTGATTCAGGGAGCCGAATCTCAAGGGCTTCAGCTTATCTTGGCGAATGTAGCAGGCAAGGTGGTTGAGAGTCGGTGGATCGAGCAGGCGGGTCGGCAGGAGCAACAGATGTTCCGAGTGGGTCAGGCTCCCTCAGGGATTTTGGTATTGCAGGCAATAACCGCTACTCAAAAGCAGTCGATTCGAATCATTAAAAACTAACCTAGAACATAGGTTTCTTAGCTTGCGAATCAGGTGTTTAGCTGACCATTGTTTTCCCAAAATCTGATGTAAGTCATGTCTCTACCTGGCAACTCAGGGTACTTTTGTTATACTCAAGTTGATCGATTGAATACGAATTGTTACGTCATTTCGATTCATAGCTAGAACAAACCATGATACCAAAAAGGATGAAAGCTGCCGTTGCCCGAGCCTACGGACAGCCACTTCAGATTAAGGAAGTACCAGTTCCGGAAGTTATACCCGGTCGAATCTTGGTGAAGGTAGCCGCTTGTGGCGTATGCCATACCGATTTACATGCCATTAATGGCGACTGGCCCGTAAAAGCAACCCTGCCACTGATTCCCGGTCATGAAGGCGTGGGCACCGTTGTCGCCGTGGGCGAAGGCGTAACGCAGGTGAAACTAGGTGATCGCGTGGGCATACCCTGGCTTTATACGGCCTGTGGGCATTGTGAACACTGCTTTACGGGATGGGAAACGTTGTGCGAGCATCAGCAAAATACGGGTTATTCGGTTCAGGGAAGCTACGCGGAATACGTTTTAGCCGATCCTAATTATGTTGGCCACATACCTGATTCGTTGTCATTTGAGGAAGCTGCTCCTATTTTGTGCGCAGGTGTTACGGTCTATAAGGGGCTGAAAGAAACGGAAGTAAAGCCGGGTCAATGGGTGGTTATTTCAGGGATTGGCGGCTTAGGGCACCTAGCTGTGCAGTACGCCAAAGCGATGGGCATGCGTGTAGCAGCCGTCGATATTCAGGAGGATAAATTAGAATTAGCTCGAAGTGTAGGGGCTGAAATCGTAATCAATGCTACAAAGGAAGATCCAGTTACGACGATCCAACAGCAAATAAAGGGCGCTCATGGGGTACTGGTTACGGCGGTTTCACGATCTGCCTTTGCCCAGGCTGTCGGTATGCTACGCCGACGAGGTACCTTATCGCTGGTCGGACTGCCTCCTGGTAATTTTGACTTGAACATTTTCGATGTCGTCCTGACCCGTAAAACGGTACGAGGATCTATTGTGGGAACCCGGCAGGATTTAGTTGAGAGTCTGGAGTTGGCTGCTCAGGGGAAAATCCATGTACATTACCATATTGATCAATTAGATCATATTAATCAGGTGCTAACCGATATGGCTGCCGGGAAGATTGATGGCCGGGTCGTGTTACGTATATCCGATGTGGAACCAGCATTGCAGACAAGCTCGCAGATTAATCAGACATCGGAAGCTGTTGAAGCCAAACGAACCCCTTTCTTATTGACTCATGAAAACAATCGTTGTTGCTACTGACTTTTCGCCCAATGCGAACCGAGCGGCTTACTTCGCTATGCAACTAGCGCAGGCACAAAAAGCAGACCTAATTCTGGTGAATACCTTTCATTTTTGGCCTACAAATCCTGCCGAAATAGGTACTAATTTTCCCCTCAGTTCTCAGGTCATGTATGAGGAAAGCCAGAAAGCTCTTAACCATCTGGCAAATGAACTACATCAACGTTACGGAATTGGTGTGCCAATCCGGTGTATCACCAAGGAAGGGTTTGCAATGCCCTCCATTCGTGAGGTAACTCAGGCCGAAAAAGCTGACGTATTGATTATGTCTACGGTCGGATCGGCTCCCCAGAGCGCTCAGCTGATGGGTAGTATGGCTACTGAGATGGTGGCCGAAACCAATGTGCCTTTGCTACTGATTCCCCCATCGGTGGAGTATAATACGATGACGAATGTTGTGCTGGGTATTGATCTGGATATGCCACCTGATGCAATCGTGTTGGATAAAGCCTTGCAGTTTATTAAACAATTAGACTGTGTGGTCGATATAGTGTGCATTTATGATGGTCCAATTAAGGAAACTGTACACCATAAGGCCGAGCATATCCGACGGTTAATGGCAGATATCCCTCACACACTAACTATACTAGCTGGTCAGGATATTTATGAAGCACTCTTGACTTTTGTGCATTTGAATAAGGCTGACCTGCTCATCATGCTGCCCAAAGCGCATAACTGGTTTACACACTTGTTCAAAGAGGGCGAAACCGAGCGTATGGCCCGTTTAACTGACATTCCTTTACTGGCGGTCGTTTAACAGCTTACGTATGTTGGCGACCGTTAGAACTGATACAGCGTCCTATACCATAGGGCGCTGTATAGTTTGCGATCATTTTCAACTACATGAATTAGGCAATGCCTATTCAAATCACTGGCTGTCGTTGCTGATTTAAAAAACGTACATTTAGGAAACGTAGACAAATCAAAAAATAGGTTTCTTATAGAACCTTTGAGAGTTGAGTCAGCAATGTTTTATCAGGCATGCCCACCTGACGCCATCGTTCGATACCCATTCGTATCAATACCAGTGTGGGGATATGGGTAACAGCAAAACCTTGAAAAACCTCTGGCAAAGCATCTTGCTCTATTTTCAGAATTCGTACCTGCTCGCCAAACTGTTTTTGCAGTGAATCGGCCAGATTGATCAGGGCTGTCCGCAACGGAGGGCTATTTTTGGGGGCTGGCATAAAAATTAGTAGAGCGCTCGCTCCGGCAGGAATCTGAATGAGAGGGGAATCGTCAAGTTTCATACTGGAACGAGTTTAAACGGCACAAATGGTATTTACGATACGTATCGTAAAAATGACCATCTCGCCAGACATATGGGCTGACGAATCTCACGGAAAAGCCTGATTCTTATTCGTTTAGTAAAATAGTGTAATTTGCTGAGCAAACCTGGCCTTTCCCGCCCCGCTGTAAGACTGTAAACTGTATGAATACCAACAATGCCTTAGCCAACCTTTTATTTGAGCAGGAAAACGATTTCCTAAGCGTGTATGACATCCAGCAAGATCGCTACATTCGGGTCAACCAGGCTGGTATTCGGTTGCTGGGTTATCCATCAGAGCAGGTCTTGTTAGACCAGATCAATCCATCCGTTCGAAGTAAACCTCTTTCCTATGAGGAGGAAATTCAGACCATTGCACAACTAGTGCAGAATGGGTACCATGAAGAAGAAACAGAAATCATTCGCTATGATGGCGAAACATTCTGGGGGCGACTTAAATTGACGATGTTCCCATCCGGCCAATTGGTTTTGTTACGTATAACAAACCTGGATCAATTGCATCGGATGGAAAAAGCCCTGGAAAACAATACTCAACGCAATGAGGCTATTTTCGCCAATGCTACAATTGGTATAATCGTCTGCAACCAGCAGGGGCATATTGTATCGGCTAATCAGATGGCCAATCAATTGTTCGGCTACGAAGAAGGTGAATTGATTGCCGATAACATTGAGTCCGTTGTACCTACTGGCGTTAGTAAATACCATGAAAAACTTCGTAAGACCTTCAACGACAATCCCCAAGTTCGGGCAATGGGCCACAATCGAGATCTATATGCCCAACGAAAAAATGGATCGGTATTTCCGGTTGAAGTAAGTTTGAGTTATTTTCGCCTGGAAGGTGAACTTTACGCTGTTGCCTATATTATTGACATAACGATCAAAAAAGAAGCTGAAAAGCAGCTACTTGAGCAGAAAGCGCAGATGGAGCGTCTGAATGCCGAGTTAGAACAGAAAGTAATTGATCGCACACAGGCATTGCTCAGTACGCTTAGTCAACTAGAAAAATCAAAAGAGGATTTAACAAAGGCGCTGGCTACTGAACGAGAATTAGGCGAATTAAAATCCCGCTTTGTATCGATGGCGTCACACGAATTCCGTACTCCCCTGACAACCGTTCTAACGTCAACCAACTTGATTGAAAAATATCCCGGTGGCGATCAGCAGGATAAACGGCAGAAACACTTGGATCGTATTCGGTCATCAGTCAAGCATCTAACAGATATTCTTGAAGAATTTCTGTCCGTTGGCAAACTGGAGGAAGGTAAACTGGACGTCCAATCTAATGAAGTCGATGTTGGGCAATTAGTGACTAATACAGTGGCCGATCTTCAAGGAATGCTTAAGCCGAATCAAACTGTGCAAACGCATCTTTCATGCATAAACACCATATGGCTTGATGTCTCGATGCTGCGCAAAATGTTGAACAACCTACTCTCAAATGCGATCAAATATTCTGGGCCGGGAACAGTTGTAATTATTCGGGCAACCTGTCTGCTAGGCCAATTAATCTTGTCGATACAGGATCAAGGAATAGGCATCTCATCCAATGATCAGCAACATTTATTCGAGCGCTTTTTCCGGGCTAAAAACGCCACTAATATTGCTGGTACAGGTTTGGGACTGCATATAGTAGGTCGCTATGTAGCTTTAATGGGTGGTGAAGTGTCGCTGGAAAGTGAGTTAAACCGAGGAACAACCGTAACCGTAATACTTCCTTATGAAAACCATTCTACTGATTGAAGACAATGACGAAATCCGTGACAATACGGCAGAAATTCTGGAACTGGCTGGATACACAGCTTATACAGCCGAAAATGGTAAAGTCGGCGTTGAAAAGGCGCTGGCTCATCGACCCGATTTGGTCATTTGTGACATTATGATGCCCGTATTGGATGGCTATGGTGTACTACATATTTTCAATAAAAATCCTCACCTAGTGGGTACTCCATTCATTTTCCTGACGGCAAAAGCCGAGCGTACCGATTTTCGGAAAGGAATGGAACTGGGAGCTGATGATTACCTAACCAAACCATTTGACGAAAGCGAACTGTTAAGTGCTATTGAAGGTCGCCTGAGCCGCTTCGAACATTTAAGACCGACCTATAATCTTCAGGAGAACGGCCTAAACCAATTTTTGGATGACGCTCGCCGAGTGGGTAATCTTCAGAGTTTATCCGCAGATCGGAAATCGCATGCCGTTCGCGCTAAACAACGTATTTATTCGGAAGGTGATGAACCAATGCGTCTGTATTTTATAAGATCAGGCAAGGTTAAAACGATTCGAACCAATGCGGATGGAAAGGAATTGATCACCGGCCTCTACAATGCCGGCGATTTTTTTGGTTACTTCGCCTTGCTTGAATCTGCCGATTACACCGACTCAGCTGTTACTATAGAGGATTCAGAACTGGTTTATATCCCTAAAGATGATTTTCGGCAGTTACTGCAGGTCAATTCCGAAGTAAGCGACCAATTTATTAAACTGCTGGCGAACCAGGTTGGAGAGCGTGAACAGCAATTATTGAGTATGGCGTATAACTCTCTCCGGCGACGGGTCGCTGATACGCTTTTGGATCTGCACACAAAACTGCCGAATAACCATATTCAACTCTCTCGTGATGATTTGGCAGCCATAGTTGGTACGGCTACCGAATCACTGATTCGTACCTTGAGTGAATTCAGACAAAGTGGCCTGATTGAAATAATTAATACTGGGATTCGTGTACTCCAGCCCGATAAGCTACGTCGAGCCAATTGGTAATTGATGTAATCAATTTATTAAATGGTTTCCATTTTTACCAGCAATATGTAGCGCATAGAGTTTTTCATAGTAGTTAATGGCCATTCGATTCGATTCGAAATAAGGAACTACGTCCTGTAGGCTGGTTCTTATCATGTTTACCCATTGAGTAGATTGTTGACGTTTCATGCGTTCCGCCACTTTCCCCCCCCATTGATAAGCCATAGAAACCGCCACTTTGCTGTTGGACTCGTCTATTCGAGCTTCGTCATTGGGCCTGGAAAGCCAGAAGGAACGAGAATCCAAAAGGACTCCCTTCTTTTCCAGAACGACTTTCTCCAGGGATTTTTGAGATGTCTCTGTTGACCCAGATCCTATGGTAATAGCCACTACAGGCCTTCCTGATAAGATGTCTTGTTTTCTTATAAAATCCCGAACAGCCCAATCGGGTCTCCAATTGTAGGTGTTGGCACAAAACACGTAGCTGTCGGTTGGTTGAGGACTTTGGTTAAGGGCTGCAACACTGGCAATGCGCACAAAAAAACCATGATCGGCCAGCGCTTTGCCAAATGAACGACTTATCTGCTCGTCCAGATTATAAAAAGGATCAGGGTCATACACAATCAGTACGGTGTGAGAAGATTTAGGATTACCGAGCTCCCAGCTTCGCTTGGGACCGGTACGTTCGACCCATACGGTCAGAATTAACCAGACAAGTGCCACACTCATTGCTGTAATGGCTGCTGGTTTGATGAGCGTTTTCATGGTAAGGATAATCAGCTACACTTTTTAACAAAGGTCTTGCGCATAGCTATGTTCCGTCATGACTATAGTTAGAAGTAAAGCTGATTTCTATCCATCATACATAAAAGCACTTATCAGATTCCCCGCTTTCCTTACTAAGACTAAGGATTATCACCTGATAGTCTGAGATGTATCATACCGTTTAGCGCTGAATTACCTCACTTTTACTGGCCTCATCCAGGCAATGGATTTATGGGCAAAATGGCTAACAAATAGTCTGATTTATATGCTTTGCCAAAAACTCTACTGATTATGAACCAAGTTATTGCGTCAACAAGTAATTCAAAATTTGAACGATTAAATCAGTTGCACCAATACTGGCAGGCTACCAACTATCTGGGTGCTGCTCAACTATACCTGCGAGATAATGTTCTACTCGAGCACCCATTGAAAGCTACAGACATCAAGCCTCGCTTGTTAGGTCACTGGGGAACGCAACCAGGATTAAATCTGGTATATACTCACCTAAATAGACTCATTCAGGATACCGATGCCAATGTACTTTTAGTTGTGGGGCCTGGCCATGGTGCCCCGGCGATATTAGCTAATTTGTTTCTGGAAGGGACGTTAGGTACGTTCGACAAGCAGTACGAGCCTGGTATGCAGGGGCTAACCAATCTGATTCGTCAGTTTTCTTGGCCTTATGGATTGCCTAGTCACCTGGTTCCGGGTACACCCGGTCAGATTCAGGAAGGAGGTGAGTTAGGCTACAGTCTTTCTCATGCGTTTGGAGCCGCACTCGATAATCCTGATTTACTAGTGGCTTGTGTCGTAGGGGATGGTGAAGCCGAAACTGGTCCGTTAGCTGCGGCTTGGCATTCGAACAAATACCTCAATCCCGTGACATCGGGGGCCGTGTTACCCATTTTGCACGTTAACGGTTATAAACTTTCTGGTCCAACGATTTTTGGCCGCATGAGCAACGAGGCTTTAACGAACCTCTTTATAGGTTATGGCTATCAAGTCCGTATCGTTGGTGGTAGCGACCCCATGCAGGTTCACGCAGCCATGTGGCAGGCCATGGACTGGGCGTATGAAAAAATTAAGACTATTCAGAAAAGTGCTCGTGCGGGTATGTTGAATGATGGTCCGGCTTGGCCAATGTTGATCTTGCAAACGCCTAAAGGATGGACATGTCCTATTGCTGTCGATGGACAGCCCATTGAAAATACATTTCATGCCCATCAGTTACCTGTCGCAGATCCTGCTGGAAAGCCATCCCAACTTAAGACTCTGGAAACCTGGCTACGTAGCTATCGACCGCAGGATCTATTCGATGGTGTAGGTCGACCACTTAGACATATCGTGAGTGTTTGCCCTAAAGAAGATCGGCGTATTGGCATGAATCCACACGCAAACGGAGGAGCATTATTAATCCCCCTCGAACTGCCTGCCTATGACAACTATGCCGTCAATATAACTTCACCTGGAGCTGTATCTGTAGAAGGAACACATACACTCGCACTCTACCTGCGAGATGTGTTCTGTTTAAATGAAAGTGCTCAAAACTTTCGAATCGTTTGCCCAGATGAAACTACCTCGAATCGAATGACACCCCTATTTCAGGCAACTAGTAGGGCCTGGATGGGGCCGATGGTTGAAACCGATGAGTATCTATCGCCCGACGGTCGGGTCATGGAAATCTTGAGTGAACATACCTGTGAGGGTTGGCTGGAAGGGTATTTGCTAACAGGTCGGCATGGGCTATTCAACTGTTATGAAGCCTTTATTCCGCTGGTCGATTCAATGCTCAATCAATACGCTAAATGGCTCAAAGTAAGCAAAGAAACTCCATGGCGAAAACCACTTGCCTCCCTTAACTACCTCTTGACATCTCACGTTTGGCGACAAGATCACAATGGCTATACGCATCAGGTTCCCAGCTTTATAAATTCAGTGGTAACTAAAAAAAGCTCTGTTGCGCGAGTGTATTTACCCCCCGACGCCAATTGCCTGCTCTCAGTTACAGACCATTGTCTTCGAAGCCGCGACTACATTAACCTGATCGTTGCAAACAAAGCCTGTCAACCACAATGGCTATCTATTGACGAAGCACGCGCACATTGCAGTAGGGGTATATCGGTTTGGGAATGGGCAGGCAATACGGGTGATGAACAACCAGATATTGTACTAGCTTGTGCAGGTGATGTCCCTACCATCGAAACAGTCGAGGCCGCGTCAATTCTAAAAAAGCATATTCCAAATCTGCGAGTTCAAGTCGTTAATATTGTTGATCTACTTACCCTTATGTCGCCCGACGATCACCCACATGGTTTCCCCGAGGCCGCATTTGTGCAATTATTCACAGAAGATAAACCAGTAATCTTCGCTTTTCATGGGTACCCCATGCTAATTCATGAGCTATTACACCATCGAGCGAATCCAAATCGCTTCCATGTTCGGGGTTACATAGAAGAAGGTCGTACAACTACGCCATTCGATATGCTAATGCTGAATAATATGAGTCGCTATCAACTGGCATTATCAGCACTGGCATGCGTTCAAAATGTAGATGGTACTCAGGCTGTAACCCAATTTTGCCAAGCTAAACTCGCTGACCATAAAGCGTATATTAGACGAGAAGGTCAAGATATGCCCGAAGTGAGGGGTTAACTTGTTGAGAACTACGATTTTCCTTTTTGAGCATTTTGGCAGATAAGCATAAATAAATTCACGGTATATATTAATCTAAATTGATATTATTATATTTTAACTGATATAAATCATATCTGTATATGATAAAGATCATATCGAGTTTTCCGATTTGCTCCAATTTTTACCCATTGATTAACATGGTAATTTTTATTGTAGCCAACCTAATTCATATAATTCATGGAAAACATACACAAACCTTTCAACCAATTGTTGGAGCATTATGTATTCAGCGTAGCCAATCAATACATTCATTGTGTAAATACCAAAATACAAACACAATTTATCAACCTGGTTAGCCAGCTTAACCAAGAGAATGAAAGTTTGGAGCTAAATGCTGACGTTGATGGCAATAATTCCTTACTTAACCACACACTGCTAACTCAATGGGAGAAGGAAATTAAGCAGTTGCTCGAGCAGTCAACTATCGCGCTATTACTTCTAATTGATATGTAACTTCTTGTAAGTTAAGCCGTTGAATTACCAATTATGGCATCGATAAATATAGAAAAGTAGGTATGGATAGAAACTTTACTCTCACGACTTCCGGAAATATAGTTAAGCAGCAGAGTGCACGTGAGTATGTAAACCAATACCTGTATAAACCTGACCATCAGTTTCTTCGTGTTTCGTATTGATAGCAGGTAAAAGCTTTTTCTGTTCAGTCCGATAAACGACTGATAAGCCGAGTAATAGCTCGTCTGGGCGAAATGAAAGATGACTAATGCCTTCTTTAATCAGAAATTCGATAAACTCGGCGTTTTTACCAGTGATCTCATCATAAATACCAACGGGTTTGCTTGTTTGATGAGCAATCTGCAATAACATGTCGATCAGGTCCCGAACCGCGGGATCATTTTCATTAAATAAGTTCTTCAGCCTTTGTGAGTTTCGATCTATACCTAGTGTCAGCTGAGTAAGATCTTTCAAGCTGATCGTAAATCCATCAAAGAGACAGGCAAAATCCCGCGCCCGAATCAAGTTGCTGGGAATGTCAGCTTTGAGATAAATCTCAAGACCATTTTCGTGTTGACGAAGGCCATACTTATTCAGTTGGCTGAGCACTTGCTGACCATCCGCGAACGTTCGGCAAAAGGGTACCATCAGTTTTAGATTTGTTAGCCCCATATCATTTCGAACCCGACGAATGGCTTCACATTCAAGTCGAAACCCTACTTTATAGCGCTCATCGTAAAAGCAGCAGGCCCCATGCCAACCCAGCAGCGGATTGTCTTCGATTGGCTCATAAGCCCACCCACCTATCAGCCTGGCATATTCACTCGAGGTAAAATTGCTGAAGCAAACCGTAACAGGACGAGGATAAAAGGCTGCTGCTACTAACCCAATGGATTGAGCCAGTTTATCGATAAAAAAGTCTTTTTTATCTGGGTAGTAAGCGGTTCGTTCAGCTATTGAATGGACAACTTCAGGATCGGGTAAATTAGGATAGTTAGCTAAGGCGGTAGGATGAATGCCAATTTCGTTAGCCAGGCTCGATTCCAGTCGAAACAGCCCGACTCCCTGACTCGGTAACTGGCTGAGTCGTAAAGCTTGGGAGGAGTCATCGAAAACCAGCATACAGTCAGATTGGGGCATTGGGAAGTCGCTGAGGTCATGGGTTGACTCCGTCCAGCTTAGTTCGCCCGCATACACTACGCCTTGTTGTGAGTCAGTACAACTAACAGTTATTGGATCGCCATCCCGTACAAAGTCGGTGGCATTGCCCGTGCCGAATATGGCTAACTTACCTGCCTCCCGAGCGGCAATGGCTCCCTGGCTAGTTCGTCCACCCTGATTCGTAATTATTGCCGATACAGTTTTGAGTAAAGGAATCCAGTCTGGCGTAAGTATGTCGGTGATTAGGATATTGTTTTGACCAGGATTTACAAGTAATTCATTTGGTGAATAGGCTACTCGGGCAATGCCGCTTACAATCTGGCGTCCTATGCCGCTACCCTTACACAAAATGGGGCCTTCTTTGTCGAGTTGGTAGTCTGTAAAAGTGGGATGCTGGGTATCTGCCAGTGCAGTTATTGGTCGTGCCTGTACAATATAAAGCGTCTGGTCGATGCCGTCTTTGGCCCACTCAATGTCCATCGGCTTGCCAAAGTGCGTTTCAATCTGCTGGGCCCATGAAGCCAGAAGATTTACTTCCTTGTCATTGAGAACGAATTGATGACGACGATGATACGAGGTTGGAATAGTAACTGCATGATGGGAACCTGCCTCATCCGCATACACCTTCATATCCGATTTTTCACCTGTACGCCGAGTCAGCAAGGCATTTCGATGGCCTATTGAAGGCTTAAAGACATGGTATTCATCAGGATTCACATTCCCCAGAACAATATTTTCACCAAGCCCCCAGCTCCCTGTAATTAGCATAATATTGGTATGTCCCGAATCAGGATCAACCGTAAAACAGACGCCAGAACTGGCCAAGTCGGAACGAACCATTCGCTGCACGCCTATGGAGAGCCCAACATTGAGGTGATCTAATCCTTGCTCGATCCGACACTTGATGGCTCGATCTGAGAATAATGACGTATAACACTTCCGACAAGCCTGAAGAAGTTCATGCTCTGATCGGACGTTAAGCAGGGATTCGTGCTGACAAGAAAAATTAGCTGTTGTTAAGTCGACTGTCGCTGCGCTGCTCCGAACAACTAACGGAATAGGTGTTGAACTGTTTGAGCAAAGGGCTAGATAAGCCTGTTGAATGGCGGCAATAATGTCGGGAGGAAAATCGGCTTTTCGAATAAGTCTGCGGATGTGATCGCCTACCGAAGCTAATTGCTGATCATCAGCGATATCCAGCTCGGCTAAAGCTTGTCGGATTGGTTCTTTGAGTTGATTATGCCTTAAAAATGCATAGTAAGCCGCAGTTGTGATGGCAAAACCTGGCGGTAATCGCACCCCATGCGTACTAAGATAAACCTTCATCTCGCCAAGAGAAGCGTTCTTGCTACCTACCTGACGGACCATGTCATTTGTAATTTGATCAAATGGCAATATCCAGGTATTCATAAATTTATTTTCTTATGGGTTTAGGTTAAATACGAGTAAATCTAAATTTATATCCTGGAGTATGCATATGATTTTTATCAGTCAACTAGCTGATTTTTATCATATTAATCCGCTTAATATACATTTCTTATACTCTGTAAATACGATTAGCCGCTGCTGGGCTTAAGTCCGGAATCCTCAAGCAGAATCTCTTTGACGGGCGATTAATTTACAATAACATTCTGAGGCATATAACACGTCGTGCATCACTATCATCGGCTTAAACGGGCAGTTTAATAATGAAAGCGGCTCCCTTTCCTTCCTGGCTTTCTACCTGCATTTCTCCGTCATGCCCTTTTGTAATGATGTCATAACTCAAGCTTAGTCCTAATCCAGTGCCGATTCCTGTGGGTTTAGTGGTGAAAAAAGGCTGGAAGATTTTACCCTTGATCGATTCTGGAATGCCTGTACCGTTGTCTTTTACAGCTAATTCAGCATAGCCATTCCGTTGGGTTATACTAAGCCAGATTTGGGGTAAATACTGCTCCGGCTGTTGTGCATTTCGTTCCCGAACCGAATAGAAAGCGTTAGTCAATAAGTTAATCACGACTCGGCCAATATCCTGAGTAACTACCTGAACGGGTAATGTAGCTGGTTGGAAGCTGGTCAGGAGTTCACAACAAAAATCTCCATACTTTGAACGGTAACCCTGATACGCAATATTGAAACACTCTTCGGTAAGCCGGACAAGGTCAGTTACCTGCTTTTCTCCAGAGCCTCCTCTCGAATGGTCCAGCATGCCCTTAACAATGGCGCTGGCCCGGCCACCGTGATGGGAGATTTTATGCAGATTCTGTTGGAGGTCGTTCACAATGGCTCCAGCGTACGCTTTTTCCGAATCGGGAAGGTGTTGCAAAGGTCCTTCCCGAAGTTCGTCTACCAATTCAGTACTGACCTCCGAGAAGTTATTAACAAAGTTCAAGGGGTTCTGAATCTCATGGGCAATCCCCGCAGTTAACTCTCCCAGGCTGGCCAGTTTTTCTTTCTGGATGAGCTGGGCCTGAGAAGCTCTTAGCTGAGCAGTACGTTCACTGACCTTTTGCTCAAGAATGATATTTTGTTGTTCAACCAGTCGTCGGTTTTCTTCAGTAAGTGTTAGTTAATTGGCAATGGCCGCTTCCCGTTGCTGTTTGAGTAAATCCACTTTATAAGACAGCGCTAGTGTAAACAGAATGATCTCTGCTATCGACCCTAGTAGAAGGCTATTTTGAGTTAGGAAATTAAGTGGTAACTGCTCGGCAAATTTGAGTACATTGATCAAAACGCCAATAAAAATCAGTAGTAGACCAAGTAAATAATACCAGGCTGGTTTAAAACCCTTCTGTAAGGCTAAAGTGCCAGCTATGATGGTGAAAATGATATCAATTAAAAATGAAAAAAATCCAAGAAATGACCTTTGGTCTTTAGTCAGGAGGGCAAACAGGATTTCGGCCAAACCAATGAATGACATTAAGCTTATTAGCCCAACGCCCAACCAGTACATTTTTTTGGAAAGCTGACGAACATGTAAAAGCGACAAGCCAAAAAGTATATGTGCTGAAGCTGTTAAAAAATATACTATCAGCAAGTGTTTCGAAAAGAAGCCAAAGTAAAATGTAGGTATCCAATCGTAGAAATAGCCCAATTGAATACCATAAATAAAAGCACTTAAGCCAACCCAGGTAGAATACATGAGATGATCTAAATCTCTTAGGCGGGCAAAAAGGAGCAAGTTGTATAGAATGATAATGAGTACAAACCCGTAGTAAAAGCCGCCAAATAAATCGTCAATATGAGATTGTGATAACAGATGGTCTAACGGACTAATGACGATAGATTTCGGTAGATCAACTGACCGCCAGTAAACAAGATAATTTTTGTTCGGCTGAAAGAACAGAGGCCATACCTTTCGGACCTGAAGCGTATAAGTTGACTCCAACTTTTCATCCTCCTTACCCAGCGAATATTCTTTGTCAAGCTGCTTGTTATAAACCAGGTACAGAGTAGCTGGAGAGGGCAACAGTTGATCCGAAAAAAGGCAGACAGCCGTCTGGAGCGTTGAGCGTACCTCAAAACGATACCAACGTTCTTTGTTTGGGGAGGTGGTCTTGGTTGAAGCGTTGGCGGGAACAAACTGATACCTATCAGGATGATTGATTAAAGAGTCGATGGTGACTTTCTCTGGTTCAATCTCCAAAGTAGTACTGTTCTTAATAAGTAGATAAGTCTGATTCCGGTTGCTCAATACAATGGGCTGAGCCTGGAGAGTTTTAATGGATAAAAGTAGGCAGAGTGTAACTAGCAAGGGTTTCATGTACGGTGGATTGACAATTTCGCTCTTGATAGAATGGAGAGCCAGATTGACAGCTTTATAAATAATGCGGGATTATACGTAAGTAGGCGTTGAATGATTTTACAAGCGGTTAAATTGTTCATTATCAATCCTCTGAGACAATGATAAAAATCACTTGAACGAATGATAGAAATCACCAGCGCTCCTCGGTCAATGCCCTAGATTTGCGGGTTACGTCGACGGTAATTGCTGGTTTTATTATGCCCCTGTCCTCATCTTCCATTGAACAACTCTATCGTCAGCTCCAATCTTCGCCTTCTGGACTCAGCCGTAATGTAGCTGCGAATCGCATCCGGGCACAACAGAAACATCTGCATTCTGAAAGCCGATTTAGGCGAGAATTCAAGCTGTTTATTCGACAGTTTACCAATCCGTTGGTATTACTGCTGGTCGTAGCGGTTATCCTGTCAGCCATGCTGGGCGAAACCTCCGATATGTTCATTATTCTGGTAATCCTGCTGACGACGGGGCTTCTTGGGTTTTGGCAGGAATTGAATGCGGGACGAGCCATTGAAAAACTGCGTTCGATGATTGCCATGAAACACACTGTTTTGCGAGATGGTAATACATACGAGGTCCCAACACAGGAGGTTGTATCGGGTGATGTACTCCTTTTCGATGCAGGCGATATCATTCCTGCTGACTGCCGAATTCTGGAGAGCAACGAACTCCATGTTGACGAAAGCTCGTTAACTGGCGAATCCTTCCCCGTCGAAAAGATGGTTGGAACGGTGTTCGATGCGATGCCTTTATTGCGAAAATCGAATTGTCTCTGGCAGGGCACTCATGTAATTAGTGGCACAGGGCGGGCAATTGCCGTTCAAACGGGTGATCAAACCCTCTTCGGACAGATGGCTCATAGTCTGACGCAAACCCCTGAGACGGCTTTCGAAAAAGG
Organism: Spirosoma harenae; assembly: GCF_054776975.1. Taxonomy (NCBI): domain Bacteria; kingdom Pseudomonadati; phylum Bacteroidota; class Cytophagia; order Cytophagales; family Cytophagaceae; genus Spirosoma; species Spirosoma harenae. The sequence goes on from NZ_BAAHBD010000009.1 coordinate 96,773, forward strand.
AATTAAGCAGTTTGGCTATTTTCTATTGAAACTAACCGTTGCCCTATCACTGGTCATTCTAGCGGCCAACCTGTATTTCAAAAAGCCCTTTTTTGATTCAATTCTGTTTTCGTTGGCTCTGGCTATTGGCATGGCTCCCGAGCTGTTACCGGCGATTATGACTTTTGCGATGTCGGCGGGTGCCAAGCGCATGTTGGCAAAAAAAGTAATCGTTAAGAAGCTGTCTTCTATTTTCAGTTTTGGGGAAGTGACCATTCTGTGTACTGACAAAACCGGCACCATTACTGAAGGTAATGCTAAAGTTAAACGTATGCTGAATTGGCAAGGTGAAACCAATGAACGTGTGGGGCTATACGCTTACTTAAATGCTTATTTTCAACAGGGTTTTACCAATTCAATCGACCAGGCTATTACTTCCTTAAATCTGCCGACTAATGGCTATCAGAAACTGGATGAAATCCCGTACGACTTTATTCGGAAACGATTAAGTATTGCTGTACAAAAAAATGGTAAATCATTCTTTATCACCAAAGGAGCACTGAGCAATGTTCTCGATGGTTGTAGCCGGGTGGAATTTCAGCCGGGTGAATCAATGCCGATTAGCGATTCCGTTCGGAAAGCAATTGTTGATCGGTTCGCGACCTACTGTCAATCCGGATTTCGGGTGCTGGGTCTGGCGTATAAACCAATAACAACTTATAAAATCAACCGGATCGACGAGAATGACATGATTTTCTTAGGGTATATTCTGCTGGAAGACCCCCTTAGAGAAAGTACCCGGACCTCTCTTACCCAACTACAACAATTGCAGGTATCCGTGAAAATCATCACGGGCGATAATCGATTTGCGGCATTACACACAGCCCAGGCCATTTCCAATTCTACACCTGTTATCCTGACCGGCGACGAACTGAATCAATTGACGCCAGAAGCTCTTACAGTAAGAGCGTTACAAACTGACGTATTTGCCGAAATCGAGCCGCACCAGAAAGAACGAATCATCAAAGCCCTGCAGAAATCGAATGAAACTATCGCTTACATTGGCGATGGTATTAACGATGTGGCCGCTATCCATGCCGCCGATGTCGGTATTTCAACCTGTAATGCTGTCGATGTAGCGCAGGAAGCCGCCGATTTTGTGCTGTTGGAAAAAGACCTGTCCGTACTGGCTGATGGAATTCGAGAGGGACGTAAATCCTTTGCCAATTCGATGAAGTATATTTTTATCACAACTGGTGCTACGTTTGGTAACATGTTTAGCGTGGCTGGTGCTTCGCTGTGGCTATCGTTTATGCCAATGCTTCCAAAGCAGATTCTCCTAACCAATCTGATCACTGATTTTCCCTTTTTGGCCATTGCCTCCGACGAGGTTGACGCAGATCAACTAACAAGGCCCCAAAAATGGGATATGAATCAGATCCGTAACTTCATGATTGTGTTTGGGCTGCACAGCTCCCTATTTGATTTTATTACATTTTATGTGCTCTACTGGTCTTTTCATCTAACGGGTTCCCCGTTTCAAACGGGTTGGTTTCTCGAATCGGCCATTACTGAACTCATCATTCTGTTCGTCGTTCGCACCCGAGGTTCTTTTCTCAAAAGCAAGCCCGGTACCTGGCTGATCATAACAGGATTCATCTCTCTATTGGTCACCATATATTTACCCGTTTCGCCCGCAGCTACTTTGTTAGGCTTCTCTATTGCCCATACCCGTCAGATTATGGCGCTAGTAGGTATTCTAATCGGGTATACATTTACGGCTGACTTATTAAAAATCCTGTTTTTTCGCATTACTAGTAAACGACAAAAAGCAACGCCCACCCTACCAAACACTGACGTTTCTAATACGCAATTATTTGCTTCTCTACCCTGAAATAGAGCTGGCTTTTCAATCAATTCTAGTGCTGCGAATGCCAGTTGAAAGTTTGGTCACTAATCCATTTGCCCCAGCGTGAGATTACCATTCGATGAAAATAGTAGCTTTGAACCGATTTAATAGACAATTCGCTTGATTGAAACGGTTGTCCCTATAATTGACACTGTACGATAAGCCGAAATAATAGGTTCGTCGGTCTGGATTGGAACGTGATTACAGGACCACACCGTAGGATCGGTCCATAGACCCGATTTAATGGTATATATTAGGTGCGATGCTTACTGGCAAGCTCGCACGTTGGCTTTCGCATCCATCAATTGTCTGACTAACATAGTTATTTATCTGGCCAACTTGACTAGTGTTGAGTGTGGGGGAAGAGAGAAACCTCCACCTGCTGAAATAGACGTGTACCACAGCAAATTCTGACCGTTTGCCTGAAGCAAGGGCGAAGGGTCGTTCAGACAAACGGCTAAAGGTTGAACACTAGGCGGGCCGGGGATACACCACCGGGGCAATCATCAGCCATGCGACTAGTCCTAGAGCCAGTCCAGCGATGAGTATGCCCCAGCATTACCCCGTCATGATGCGATAAATTGATGATATATAGCTGTAAATCAGACAACTAATCAATTCGGATCGATGTCAGACGAACTGCTGATGATTCAACGATTTATCAGGAAAGTCCCCGGTTATTGCGCCAGATACCCACCATCGATGGGGTAATAAGAACCTGTGACAAATGAAGCTTTATCCGACGACAACCAGACGACCAACTCAGCCACTTCTTCTGACCGACCTAATCGGCCAATAGGATGCAGGCCAACTAACATCTGTTTCACTTCGTTGGGCAATACGCCCAGCAACGGTGTATCAATGTAAGCGGGGCCAACCGAATTGATGCGAATGCCTTTGGCAGCATATTCAATGGCTGCCGTCTGGGATAGTCCCACTACGCCATGTTTAGCGGCTACGTAGCCAGGTGAATTCGCCGTTCCGACCTGTCCCAGAATAGAAGCCATGTTGACGATGGAGCCAGGACGATTCTGTTTCAGCATCGCTTCCAGTTCGTACTTCAGGCAGTAAAAAACGCTGTTCAGGTTAACGTTTATGATGTGTTGCCAGCCTTCAATTGAGTAATCTCCTGTTTGGTTTAATTCGCCCCCGATACCGGCATTGTTGAAGGCAATATCCAGACTACCAAAGACCGTAACAGTTTCCTGAACGAGCTGTTGACATTGCACTGGATCACTGACATCTGCCTTGAAAAAACGTGCGTTCCCACCGTCAGCTTCTATCTGCTCGACGACCTCTTTACCCTGAGCCTCAGCCAGATCTGACAGCATGACGTTTGCTCCATGTTTACTATATAATAGAGCCGTTGCTTTGCCAATACCTGAAGCGGCTCCGGTAACCAACGCTGTTTTTCCTTGTAAGTCCTTATCCATAAATTTTTGATGAGAATACAGTTATCCAACAGGTAGGTAAGTTCACTTATACCATCTGTTCGATACCCAAAACAAGGCCATTTCAGTCGTTCTAATTATGACCAGTCACAGGATTTAACTTGATTATAATCAGATGATTGCCTAAGCGCAATCAGCAGCAAAGGAGATGTAATTGCCTAGCTTGCAGACGTATATATAATCGCTTTTAGACATACATGGGTACTTCGTTGTAGCCAGTTCAACACGGGATGATTGCGCATATGGGAGGGTAAATTGCGTCGCTGGGTGAACGTCGGTTCAATGGTGTTCGCGTTCTCGATGACTTTGCCCTTACCACTGATACGTATTGTGAATTCATAATCTTGGCCGATCATTCTGTCGGTTTTTATCTTTCAACACCCCATTACCATGACCGATCCTAAAAGCACACTTTATGGGATGATTCTTTGGATCTTGTTGCCAATCCCCCTTGTAGGGCAGTCCGTATGGGGCGGAGCCGGATTTTTTTATGGTGGGCTGAGTGTATGGCCGGGTTTTGAGAGTGCGATTCAACAAGTAAGTAACACAGCCGAGACACTTGGCAATCAGCAATATAGAAATCTAGGGGCTGAGATGTACGTCCGTCGAAATCGGCTGCTGGTGGGTGCTGGTGTATCAGCACTTGTTACAAAGCGTGTTTGGGACGTGGCATCTCAAACGACAATTGAATCCTCAGCATCGAATGTGCACTGCTGGGTTGGATGGGTAGCCTGGCAAACAAGCCGATCAAAACTCTATCCAAGCGTAGCACCTGGCCTTAGTTCATTCAGCATTAACTCTACTGCATCAGCTGGTTTGTTGACTACACATGTCTTAGATAGTTTTTCTGTAGACGTGGGTTTAACGTACGACTGGCTCGTATTAAAATCGGGCTACGACCCAAAATTACAGGCTGGACCGATGCTTAGCCTACGGATTGGATACCGACTAACTACACCGTCGAATGAGTGGCATGGGGATCGAAATGGAGCTAGCCTGTTAACGCCTATCCGCTATAACCCATATGGCTTCTTTTTTACACTGGGAGTGGGTGGTGGCGGCTTTCGCAATAAATGAGCTGATGAAATAGGACAATTTAAAGCAAGTAGCTGTCAATCGGAGAAATATCAGTTCTGTGCCTGATCCCTCTCATACAGGAATAGTTGACGTTGCGCCAATTTTGATAGAGTAAGAATTAAACGTACTTCCTTATGAATATCGCTTTTTTCAGTACGCTTCCTTTTGAGCAGGATTTTTTTGACCAGTATTGTGCTCATCATCACATCACTTACATTTCCGAAGCGTTAACGTCAGCCACAGTACAGCGGGCAGAGGGACACGAAGCCGTTTGTGCCTTCGTTAATGATGACCTAAGCCGGGCAGTTTTGAAAGAACTAAAAAAGCTAGGAATTGACGTAATAGGTATGCGTTGCGTGGGAATGGATAATGTGGATCAGCAGGCCATTAGTGACTTAGGTATGACACTACTTCACTTACCTGGCTATTCACCCTATGCAGTTGCAGAACAGGCTGTTGCTCTTTTACTTGGTACATTCCGTCATCTACCTGAAGCGAATGAACGGGTTAAAGCCGGAAATTTTACACTTGATGGATTAGTGGGTTCGCAACTATACGGTAAAACTATTGGGGTAATTGGCACAGGGCGTATTGGCAAGGCGTTTATTCGTATCATGCAGGGATTTGGCAGTAAACTGCTGGCGTATGATATTCACCCTGACCGATCCCTGTGGGAAACGAGTGTTCAATATGTATCGCTCGGAGAGCTTCTGCAACAGTCTGACGTTATATCGCTTCACTGTCCTCTAACGCTACTTACCGAACACTTAATTAACGACCAGACGCTATCCTTACTGAAGTCGAGTGCGATATTAGTCAATACAGCTCGAGGGGGATTGGTGGAAACCGGCGCCGTGCTGAAGGCATTAGACACAGGCCGGTTGACGGGCTATGCTGCGGACGTCTACGAATGGGAAAATATTTATTTCCACCATGATTATTCAAATAAACCAATTCTGGATAACACATTGAACCGACTACGCAGCCATCCCAAGGTGCTGTTGACGGCTCACCAAGGGTTTCTCACAGAAGAATCATTGCAACAAACGGCACGTAGTCTGCTGAATCAATTCAGTTTCTACGAAAATCAGCAGATGGCCTATATAACCAAAGCGTCTATGTGCTAAGCATTTGTTCTACTAGATCGCAGATATCGTATGCAAATGCTTCGGCAGCCTATGCAGGTATAGAAAATTTAAACTGCACTCATCATGCTTCGTTATTTATTCGTTTTACTGCTCCTTATTCACGGACTCATTCATGTCTTGGGTTTTGTCAATCAATGGGTGTTGGACCTTGGCAGTCAACTAAGTGGCAAATCGCTATTTCTTGTATCAGAAGAGACGTCAAAAGTTTTGGGCGTTCTATGGCTTCTGGCAGGTTTGAGCTTTTTGTTGGCAGCCGCGGCCTACTGGCTCCAGCGAGACTGGTGGCTAAGCGTCGCGATAGTGAGTACATTACTTTCTCAAGCATTGATTATCGTTTACTGGCCAGATGCAAAGGCGGGTACTGTTGCCAATATCCTACTGGCGATCGTGCTGCTAGTGACTTATGCCCATAATCGGTTTGAACAGCAGGCGGATGACGAGGTTCGTGAATTGCTTTTTCAAGCGAGAAACGATAAATCAATCATTACACGCAATATGTTGACCGATCTGCCCGAACCTGTGCAGCAATGGCTCCAAGCCAGTGGCGTAGTCGGGAAGCCACGTGTCCATACCGTTCGGCTGCGGCAACATGGTCTGATGCGGACCAATCCCGATGGCAAGTGGATGCCGACCGATGCAGAACAGTATTTTAACGTCGACACGCCTGGGTTCGTCTGGAAAGCCGATGTACAGATGTTGCCGTTTCTACCGCTGGCAGGGCGTGATAAATATGTTGGTGGCAAGGGTAATATGCTGATTAAGGCCCTGTCGATGATTCCGTTGGTCAATGCGTCTGATGCCAAAACAGATCAAGGTACGTTGTTACGGTATCTGGGCGAAATGTGCTGGTTCCCATCGGCAGCAATTAGCCCGTATATTACTTGGCAATCGATTGACGCGACCCGCGCTCAGGCTACAATGACCTATCAAGGGGTATCAGCTTCAGCAGAGTTTACCTTCGATGAGCAGCACCGGATGGCTAGTTTTTCAGCCAATCGCTATATGGGCGCCGGGCGCGATGGTAAACTAGAAAAATGGTTCATTCCGACCCGCGCCTGGAAGCGTATCGATGGTACGACCATTCCGGTCAAAGGCGACGTGATCTGGCGATTACCGACTGGCGATTTCAATTACTTTCAATGGGAAATTACGGACATTGACTACAACAAGCCTGTACTGTATTGAGCTTTTCTTTATAAATAAGTCTATCTGAGACGAAGGACCTAAGTTCATCTCGGCCAAACTTCATTTGCTCGACAACAAAAAAGCCTGGCTGTTCACCAGGCTTGTCACTTTTTGTCCCTATTATTCTTTTGATTTCAGCTAATAGGTTGATTGACCGTTTGAGGAGAAATGCGCTCGTGCAAAAAATACTGCGCTGCTTCCTGTGGACTTAATTGGTAATGCGTATAGACATCCAGCAGCCAATTTGTTTGCTCATCGCTTAGGGGTTTGAGGTGCCCTAATTGGCTTAGTTCGGCAGACGTTCCGATTAGCCAGTCGGTAGTCGTTTGTTGCATAGAATGGAGAAGTCAATATATGGGTTGTTTTTACGCCTATAGACTCTTAGGATCCGGTAGATGTCACATTCCAATTTAAAATAATCAAAGGTCAGTCGGAACGACAATAGTTTTCATAGCCAGTTTTATTTAGATAACAGGATAAATCAACCCATTCTTCCTGTCTGGCTAAATGAATCAAGCTAGCTGATTACCTGATTCTTATCAGATGAGCAAAATCATCTCATCGGTTGACAAATCTCCGTTCGCAAGCCCTGAATAGGTCGTAGTTTTCATTGAAAATCAAACCGGTTAGCTATGCTCCGTGACCTATCACCCGAAGTGACCGATCATATCCTGAGGTCGCAGTTTTTTGGCCGAATTGGCTGTGCCGCTGATGGACAAGTATTAGTGGTGCCAGTTTCCTATCTGTATGATGGTCAGACTATCTACGGCCAAACTCGCACTGGAACAAAAACCGAGTTACTACGGCAAAATCCGAATGTATGTTTTGAAGTTGATGAGGTGCAAACCCCTTCCTGCTGGCGGAGTGTGGTCGTTCAGGGTATTTATGAAGAATTAACGGGCGATGAACGGCTTTATGCGGAACAGCAACTAGGCCCAGGCAGGATTGCTCCTTTTCGGGAAACAGCTCCAGCCAACATTGGTTCGACTGATTCCAGGATCGTATACCGCATTCGTATTCTCAGTAAAACGGGGCGTAGCGAAACGAAGGAATAACCCACCTGACCATTTCCCTCCCTATGGAAACGCTTGATTCAATCCTGACAATCGCCTATATCGCCACGAATGTCCTCTCAGTCGGACAGATGGTTTGCAGTTATCGCTGGCCGATTCTCGCACGGGGTGTGTTTTTAGTTCTTTTCGGCGTAGCTGCTTTCTTTAATACTCAAACCGCACTTGATACCCCCTGGGTTTACCAGGATTTCGCCAACTGGGCAGGTCCACTCTATCGCTGGTTCATTCTAGGCCCCTTTGAGAAGATCATTCAACCAATGGTACTGAGTATCGTTGTTGGGCAGTTTCTGATTGCCGGATCAATGATGTTGAGGGGAAAACTATTTCGGATTGGCTGTTTGGCAGGCATACTGTTTTGCGTCGCTATTACGCCCTTGGGTATAGGGTCGGCTTTCCCTGCTCCACTACTGTTGGCTTTTTCCTTTTATCAATTATATAAGCGGGGCAATAGCCAGATTATCCAGGTTATTAATCAGTCCAAAAATATTCTTTCTAAGGTTGATTAATACAGACTGTCAGCATAACAAAATCAGTCAGGCTAGTAATTTACTGAAACGAAAAACGATCACACTGAATAAGGATGCGGTTCACAGACTGAGGGTTAAAAAGCTCGTGGCAATTTGTGACGAGCTTTTTTGACGGTTAAACTAGTTTATTCTATGACTTCGCCGATACCAGAGACTTCAACTACCAACCCTCGTCCGCCGATTCGACCCTTGCTGGACGATACACTCACTCAGGAGCTGGATGGACCCAAAAACCGACGCTCCGAATTGCGGTTTATCATTCAGGTCGGTTGGCAGTTTCTCAAAGGGCTGCGAACCTTGCACTTTGTAGGTCCTTGCGTGACGGTATTCGGTTCGGCTCGTTTTCGGGAAGGACACCCCTACTACACGCTTACACGACAAATAGGCCAAGCGATCCACGAACTGGGCTTTACCGTTATGACGGGTGGTGGCCCTGGTCTGATGGAAGCAGCCAATCGGGGTGCTTTTGAAGCTGGAGGCCGGTCGGTTGGGTGTAATATTCGTCTGCCTTATGAGCAGCAGCCAAATCCGTATCTGCACACTAGCGTGACGATTAATTTCTTCTTTGTACGCAAAGTGCTACTTCTGAAATATTCCTATGCCTTTGTGGTTATGCCAGGCGGCTGGGGAACGATGGATGAACTCTTTGAAATACTAACGCTGGTGCAAACTGGCGTCATTCATCAATTTCCAGTCGTGCTTATGGGTCGCGAATATTATCAGCCCCTGTTGGATTATATGCAAGGCATGATTCGAGCGGGAACAATCAGTGAGCGCGACCTGCAATTAGTTTGCCTGACGGACGATGTTTCCGAAGCGCAGCAGCACATACGAACTTACGTTCAGCAAAACTACCAAATCACTCGACGACGCAAACCGCTCTGGTGGCTATTAGAGCGTGTGTAAAATCAGCATGCTCCATTTCGGCTTTATTTGTCTATGCTTCTTTTCTAGTTTTCACTTGTGAACTAACTGCCGGGCTAGCCAGATAATACCGACTGGCAATAATCCAGCCCCGACAACTAGAATCAGTGATTGGTTATCGAGCGGCTGAATAGCCAATGCATGACTGAACAGTGGTATATGATAGGTCAGCAGAAGAATACCTACGCAGAGCAATAATGCAGCCCAGACATATCGATTACGGGTAACCTTATTGTTGATCTAGCAGCTGCGGCTAATAGCCAGACGGTACTACTTTTGAACTGGCGAATCAGCACCGTTAGCCAACGTTCTGGAGGGGTTGTCTCCAACTTATTAGGGCCATACTGAGCCAAGCGTAGACGAGCCTCGGCCGAAGCTAACCCCGACCATTCGCCTAATGACGATAGAGTTGACAAAGTAGATTGGGATTCCATAGTATAGATGAAAGCGCTACAGCGGGAACCGCCACCATCTGTACCCATCCTGGTACACCTGTATGGCTCCCGCGTCATCGATGTCGAGGACGTTATACGTCACGAAAATCGGTACGGCCTTTACTAGTTGAAGGGGGCGAGGACGGGCGTTTGGTGGACAACTTGCCAGGAAATCGTTTGTAAATCGACCATGACCCAGCAGCAAATTAGCCAGTTCTGTAGGCTTTTCAACCCGAATACAGCCGTGACTTAACAGTCGATTTTTCTGACCAAAAAGTCGACGGGCATTTGTATCGTGCAAATAGATATCATAAGGATTTGTCACATTGAATTTTAGTAAGCCCAGTGCATTATCGCAGCCTGTCGATTGACGTAATCGATACGGAAACGATTGAATGGGAATGGACCAGTTCACTGTCTCGGGATCAATCACCTGCCCTTTATTATTGATTACCTGCAATTTCAGTGCATCAAGCATGGGAATTGGATTCCGCCGGATTTGGGGCAACAACTCCTTGAGTGCAATTGAGCGAGGGACATTCCAATAAGGATAAAGTACCATCCCTGTAATGTGCGCACTGAATAGAGGAGTTGGGGTGGTGGGTTTTCCGACGATCACGCGGCTGCTAAGCAACAGATTTCCTTGCTGATCGATGACCCGCAGGGTGGCCGAAGGAATATTGATCAGGATTCGTTTGTCTGCTCTAAAGCGGTTTAGCCAGCGGTAGGTATTGAGTGTCTCCTGAACCTGTTCAAGCGTTAGTGAATCGGCCATGTAATCATCAATTAAACAGCGCATACAATAGGCCGTTAATTGCCGATACCGAAAGTCATGTGATTCAAGCGAATCCAGCAATAGCTCCCAACTCGGCTCTTGCCCAACCGATCCCACCATAAACTGCCGGGCTAGTTGACTAATTCGTAATGTATCAATCGATTCACGTACGCCCTGGTAGCTCATCCGGTGTGGAGCGCGGCCATAAATGATCTGAGTAAAATAGCGTTTCAGACAAATCGAGTCGGGTTGGTCACATAGGCTGTCTACACCAATGGCATGAGCGTACCGACGAAGCCGATTCCAATGGTCAGTTATCTGTGCGTTACCCGTAGAAAGGGTCAAAGCGAATAAGAAACTTAGCAATAACACACGCATAACTAGTCGCGATTCGAAGAGTGAATGGATAAGACAAAGGTCAACTCAATCCACTTAGTGATCCTTGACAGGACTCAAGTCGTCTACTGAATTGAATCACCCTAAGCGTTGATGAACCTCATATACTGACAATGAGATGGTTGTCAAATTTGTGCTACCATTTTACTCCAGCGCCTTACGACCATGACTTTTGAACCTACTTCCCGACTATTGGCTTTTGTCTTGCCTATGTCTTTCAAAAAAGGGGATGTCACCTTCACCGCTAGCCGGACAGGCAAACATCTGCAGGTGCCTATTCAGCCCAGCAACCGCCCTCGTAATGTGGTATCGACAGCCGAGCTAACCAAAGGTGTGTGGCGGGCCATTCTGCGCTGGTCTGACGGTACATTTCAATACCAGGAAGAGAAAGAAATTATTGTTGTTTAAGCCGCTAACACTGTTCTTTAAATCCATTCGATCATGTACAAAATCCTCTTATTGACCGATTTTTCTACTCCGTCAAAACATGCTATCGCTTTCGCTCAGGCACTGTTTGCCGATGCAGCGACAGATTTTTGTCTACTCCATGCGTTTCCGTTTGTACCAGAAGATGGCTACAGTGGTACCTTCTTACTTGGAGAACAGTTGGAATCTGCCGAGAAGGCAATTAAGGCGCTTCACCGATCGCTGACGCAACAACCTGTGCCAAACTATCATTCGTATCGATCCAAAATGATCCTAGGCAATCCAGAGCGTGCTGTTGAGGAACTGCTCAGCCAGGAAAATTTCGATCTGATCGTTGTAGGAGCGAGTGGAACTGGACACAGTGAATTCCTGGGCAGCGTAGCGACCGGACTGATTCGAGCGGCCAAAACAAACGTATTGGTCGTGCCCAATCTTGCGGCAATCCGGCCTTTAGAACAGCTGGTATTAGCCACCGATTATGGGTCGGTTCAGGATGCCCAGTCGTTTGAGCTGTTGCGAGAAGTTGTTTCCCGCAAAGCGGCTCGGCTTACTGTATTGACGATTGAGAATCCCAAGGAGCCCGATACGAAGGCTTCAGAGCTAAACCGCCAGTACGTCCTTCAGGCTTTGGACACTATTCAAACTGAAACCTACATGATTCATGATGAAAATGTAGAGCAGGGCATTAACGATTACTTAGATACGCATAGAGTAGACTTGCTGGTAATGATCCCGCACCACAAAAGCTTTTTAGATGTAGTGCTTCACCGAAGTATAAGCCGAGCCGTAGCGTACCATCCGCGTGTACCGTTATTAGCACTCTACGACAGTGCAGTAGTAGATAAACCCGTTAAGGAGCTAGATAATCTGGATAACCTGCCCTTTGCCACGTACCTTTAAAAGATTGCGACCATGAAGGCAGAAAAATATCGCAAGCTAATGGAAGTTCATATGCTGCACCGAATCTGGCGAAATGAACTGGAGCTAGCTTTGCAGGAAGTTAATTTCTGGGAAGAGTTGTTTAATACGCTTAGTATTGGACAGGATTTTACGGAGGATTCCATCGATTGGCAAAACGAAGTTGGTCAGCTTCATCATTTCCGGCGGTTGTGTACCCGTCTGTTGGAAGAAATAAAGCAACTAGAAGGGCAACTTACTCATGGTGTCCAAATAGCTCATGTACTCGATGCCGATACTCGCCTAAACCATCAGTATATACGAGAAGCGATGGACAGTTTTCATACTGACTTCAGAAGATTTAAAACGGAAATCAGGCAGTACTTAGTAGAACAGTTTACCGCTTAGTATTAATGCCCTGCTCTTTTTATTCGGAGGTTTTCTGAACGGTAGGCGGGATGAGGCCCTTTTGGGCTTCAATAAACCTGTTAGGTTTAGTAGTTCAGGATTTTCAAGTATGGGTCCAAGTGATTTAGATATAAATCCTTGTCTTAGCCCCCTATTAACTGGACAGATTTTCTGAAAAGGCGGCAGCCGCTGCTGTTGTGTAGTAAATCACTATTGCTACTTCCCATTTTTGCTGAGGTCCGGGCTGCCGGTGCAGTTATAAACCCAATCGAACGGTGTAAACGATGGTGGTTATAATGGAAAAATAACGTTCTAACATTTCTTTGGCCTCGTAATAGCTGGCAAACTCATTTCGCTCAATGACATCGTATTCAAGAATGCTGTGAAAGCTTCAATATACGAGTTCTCTTCAGGGGTAGCTACATGAGTAAATTCCTGTTTGACCTCTGAGCTTTTCAAAAATCGGACCGCCAAAGCGGTTACGCACCAAATGGGCAATGAATTGGCTACCATTATCATGGTGCAGAATACTCCTTTCAGTTCATGATGCTGGTTTACACGCCGGAGTAGGTTGATTAAGTCCATTTGACGAATACTACCTTGGATGACCCAGTCCAGGATTTTGCGGCCTCTTCGGCGGTCCGATATTCACATCAATAATGCTTAACAGATAGTAATTCCGTCGTTCACCCTGAACCCAGACGTATTTGATGTCCCATCGCAACGGCGCACCGTCACAGGTATTCCAAGAGTTTGGTTGCTTGAATTTAACGAACTCTGGTTTACCCGTTGCCGGTTATATCATCTTGCCTAAGAGCAAATTATGCGCCTGCATGAGCCGGTAGACTCGCTCGGGCGGCCCCGTTTTTCTTATTGATGAGGTACTCTTTTTCAGCTCATACGTAATGTACTCATAGCCCAGCGCATTGAATTCAACGTCCAGTAAGTGGCGGATACTCAGTACTACCTGTTGATTATCGACCCACGATCCATCCAGCTTCATGGTCAACTAGTTGTGCCGCGCCCCAGGCCTGCCAGATTGGGGTTGATAGTAATACACGCTGCGAGGCAGCTCAAGCCAATGACATAATAGGATCATTGGTGTTGACCTGGCGGAAGAAATAGGTCATTTTCGTAATTAGACCAGCGGCATTATACTCAAAGGTTTTGTTATTGACGCCGGATCGGCTCCGTAGATGCACTTTTTTAACAATTCGACAGATCTAGGAATTAAAAGACTGAATAACAGGATAATGGATGTGTATTCCATTAATCGATTCGCGCGTGTTTAGACGTTGACAGGTTCTTAGTCGGTTACCTCGATTTCCATCTCATAGATATCTTCGATGTAGTAGCTCGATTGGAAAATCGTCGTTACCGATTCGGCATATTCCTGATTTGAATACGTCACGCGGACAGACAAAGGCTGGTTAGTGGAGATTCGCCGGGCCGAGACGCGGTATTTCCCGATGGGTACGCCCTGCGCCGAATAATAATCGGTGTGAAAAGTGAGCGTTTCGCCTTTTGTCCCATCAATCAGCGCAATGGGTTCTAATTTGAATTCAATATCCCCCGTGTTGAAGCTGGTCCGATTGGTTACCCGGACTGTTCCGCCGTATAGCCCATCATCACCGAAATTGCCGTTTTTTTCACCCCAGAGCTTTAGCTGTAAGTTTTTAACAGCTCCTTCATCGGGCATGAAGGTTGCATCCTCTTCGGTAAACAGGGGCAACTTGTATACTTTCCCTTCGAAGGTGATTTTAACCGAACCCCGTACGTAGAAGGCGCCGATGCCGGGTTCATTGGGCAGGCCAATTTTGTAATTTCCATTCGCATCCGTTGTGCCTACAACACTCTTATTGTACCAGATAGCACTATTGGCATTGATGGTAGCTCCAACCAGCGGACGCCCCTGCGTATCGACCACATGCCCTTTGATATAGCCTGCCTGTACCTTACTAGGATCGGTCGATACACCATCACCAGGCATTTTTGAACAGGAAGCCAGACTCAGTAAACTGGCTACTACGAGAAAACGATTTACGATATTCATAGCAATTTGTTGTTTTAAAAAGAAGAATGAGAAAAGAGAAATGGATTGAAGCTTGGATCAGATGACTGTCGCCTTCTGTTTTTCGACTAAATCGGTTGACGATTGATCCAGAAGTTCAGTGATGTAGCTTTCACACAGACTGTTGGTGTCATACTGTTTGAACTCAGCGCTGAGCCGTTGCCCGTTGATTCGATAGTAGGGATCGCTCAGTACCTGCTCAACCGCCTTTTTGATTTTAGCCGACGTGGGTACTTCGGTCTTCAGGTTAATGCCAACCTTGAAGTAGCCAATGCGAGCCGTAATCTCATTTTTGCCTTCGTGTACGCCCGCAGCCACCATCGGGAGGCCGTGTTGCAGAGCCAGCATCGTTCCGCCATAACCGCCATTGGTCACGTACACATCGGCATAGGGCATCACCGAATTATAGTCGATAAAGTCTTCAATGATCACATTTTGTTGGGGATATCGCTTCCGCAATTCTTCCGTTTGCGATCCTCCCGTAGTGACAATGACGAGCGTTCGCGCATCGTCTTTGAAAGCTTCCAGCGTAGGGATGATGATCTTTTTTGGATCGCGCTCTACCGTGCCCTGGGTCACTAAAACGACCCGCTTGTGCTGACGAATTTTGGCCGTATGGGTAAACGGATGCCGACTACCGGATTGGTAAGGTAGCAGCGGACCAACGAAGCGAATGTTGTGGCTTATATTGGGGCGGCTGTATTCAAAACCGGGTGTACCGCTTTGCAGATATAGATCAGGTTGACGGGTAAGGGCATCGAAAACAAACTCAGACGTTGGAGCTAAGCCATGATTGATCAACACTTGATTGTAAACATCAGTACAGGGCTTGAGCAGGAAATTGGTAACCATATAGCGCAGAAAATTTTGCTTTACTCGGCCCAGAAATGTAGTTGAGGGCGTCATGCCCAGCCCTGACGGTGGCAAAGCCTTCGAGCTTTCACCCAATGGGCCAATCCCCATCGACACGATCGGCACGTTTAGCAGCTTTTTGATAATCGGACCGCCTGTAAAAGCGGCATCGCAAATGAGTAAGTCGAACGGGAATTCTTCATAGATCGCCTTTACGTCGCTTACAAGTTCGGGGGCTCGCAGGAAAAAGACATTATTAAGGTCGAAGCGCAGGCGCTTGATCGTTCCTTTCATCTGCAGACGTTCGGGAAACTCCGTGTCCAGATTGAGTTGATTGACTTCACGGGCTTTCTGGAACGGGTAGAAAGGGATGCCCAGCTTACGGATTTTGTCGACATAGCTTGGGCCTGTGTACCAGCGGACATCATGGCCGAGGTTTTGTAAGTGAATCGCTAGTCCCGTTAGCGGGTTTAAGTGGCCGTCCAGCGGCATAGTGGCAATAAGGATTCGATTGCGTTTCATTGGATTTGTTGTTTATTGGTTGAAAGAGTTATTAAATCGTAGTAAGCCATCGCACAAGGGAATTCTTAGAGGGGAGACATTTCTGAATTGTATCAGCAAAAGCCAATGGATAATTGGCCAGGTAATAACCGCTGATACTTAGGCCTATCAGAAGGCCAGCCAGCATGGTAAGACCGTACATCGTTTCGGCGCAAGGGCGTACTGTTTTTTTCATGAGAGTTGACTGGTTATCGAGGAATCGTGTTGTTTACTGTTCGACAAAATTCTCATCGCCAAGCAATTCATGAAATTCACCCTTGTCTTAAGTATCGTTCTGACCTGTTGGAACAGCCTAAGTATTGCTTTAAGCAGCAGGCTACTTGACTGGTAGCGCTCTTATCAGTCCATGACTAATTCGAATTAATTAAGCGAATAATCCCCGTGTCTGTGTCCTCACAGACACTTGTGCGTCAGCAAACACTGCCATCCGGTAAGGGGTCTGTGAAGACACAGACCTTGGAATCGGAAATTAATCGTCGGCTTATTAGCCCACTGCTGAATCGGGTCGTCGCTACGATACCGGGCTGATAAGTCGGCAACGCTTAGCTAATTCAAACGATCAGCTGCTTATCGTTCAGTTCTGGCTGCTTCGGTCATAGCAAGTGCTGCTTCGAACATAGACGGATTGGTAGACGCACTTGCATCCCCTCAATTTTGGCTTATCAACGAATCGCAGAAACCAACATCTAGTCTGCATTTAACCACATGACAACGCCATCCCGCGCCGGACCAACTGTTGGGCGAACCATTACTAACCCTATCCTGAAAGAAGATACTATCTTCCTGGAAATCAGTCGTGAGAACGGAGGACGCCATACCCTGATCGACGTTCTGCTATCGAAAGGAGC
Organism: Spirosoma harenae; assembly: GCF_054776975.1. NCBI lineage: Bacteria > Pseudomonadati > Bacteroidota > Cytophagia > Cytophagales > Cytophagaceae > Spirosoma > Spirosoma harenae. The sequence continues at coordinate 113,714 of NZ_BAAHBD010000009.1, forward strand.
CGGCAATCCAATGCATTATCACGACGATGTTTCGGAAGAGTTTACCTGTCTGGAAGGCGAATTGAGTATTCAGATCGGTAAGCAGGTGATTCGGCTAAAACCCGGCGAATCAATTACCGCACCCGCTCGTAGTAAGCACCGTTTCTTTAACCAATCTGGCGAATCCTGCCGCTTTCAGTGCCGATTTACACCGGGATTTCCGGGTTTTGAGCAGTCGCTACAAATTTCGTACGGACTGGCGCGGGATGGAAAAACGACGGCGCGGGGAATGCCGAAAAATCTGTACACAATCGGGTATCTCGTGCTGATCAGTGGAACGTATCTGACGGGAGGCATGGCGTTTTTTCAACCGCTGCTTAACTGGCTGGGCCGCCAGGCAATTAAGAACGGCGTCGCGGCCGATCTTCAGCGTCGCTACCTGGCTGTCTGGTAAGCGGTCTCACTGCCAGACTTCCCTATTATTTTTTACAACAACTAATGAACTAAGTAATCCTCTTTTTAACCAATGAAACTCATTCCATATGCAATCACGCTCTTGCTCGCCAGTCTGCTGGCCTGCCAGAAACCAATCGACGCGGTAAAACCCGTTGACACAGCGCATCCGTCCGATACGACAAAAACGACACCGGCCCCTACATCGCATTCGGGCGTTGTGTATGATCACGGTACACCCGTAGGGCAGCTTACCCAAAAAGTAATCGGTCCCGAAGGTGGTACATTGGCTTCGATGGATGGTACGCTCACGATGACCATTCCCGCCGGAGCCGTTTCCAAAGCCACGACCTTTAGTATCCAACCCGTTACTCCTACTTTGCCCGGACTAATTAGCGGTCAATCATTTCGGCTGCTTCCCGAAGGGCAGACCTTCGCTCAGCCGGTTACTCTCCACTATCATTATAACGCGGATAGCCTGGATGGCACCTCGGCTCAGGCGCTATTTATGGCTTACCAGAGTAGTGATGGCTATTGGAAGGCGCTGCTGAATACGGAATTGGATGAAACCGCGCAAACGCTCACGGTCAGCACCAAACACTTCAGCGACTGGGGTGCCTTTGCCCAATATACGCTGGATGCGACGCCAGATGTAGTGTTTCCCGCCCAGTCGGCGGAGCTGGCACTGAGCGGCTATTGGGATGAAATAACTCCACTGACTCCCGAAGCAGTTGAGCTGGAGCTAGCCAAGAAGAAAGCCCTGCGAAATCCTAGTAATATTAAAAACTGGCGGTACGTTGGGAAAGGTACACTGGAAGTGGCAACCGACCGTACATCGGCAACTTACTGGCCTTCAGAGAGCGTAACCAAAGGCACGGCGCTGATTAAGGTTGATGTCTACAACATTATACCGCCTGGTCAGGTACCCCGGAAAGGCGCAACGGGCAAAGTTGAACTCCTGAAAACCATCCGAATTGAGGGAGCTTATTTTCGGGCTACCGTGAATGGTAAAAGCTACGAGGGAAAAACCTGGCATGCAATAGTTACCGCCCAGGAGACAAACATCGGTGGTTTACTAGCCAACGGCGACTACATTAGCTTCGTTATTGGTCAGACGGAACTTCGACCCGGTAAAATTGCGTATGCGGCCGATGACGGGGCTGACTTATCATTGACGGGCAACGCTATAGCCTCACTGGAAATCGACGGCGACCTCAGCCGTCCGTATGAGAGCTGGTATTCTCCCTGTGAGGGCGAACACATTATTGTGTCGCCGGGCGGTATCACCATCGATGCTGTGGAGGTTATCAATGGAAATACCTACGTACGCGGCTCATATGAGGCTACGGTTTACTGGGAGGAAGGTGCCTGTCCGGACCAAAAGCTTGATACGCGAAGCATCAGAGGAGAGTTCAGGGTAGTTATTAAAAATAAGTAAACAGTGAGCAGACCGACGATATGTTTATCTTCTCAAAGCAGTTCATGCGAATCATAGTTATATGGCTTGCAACCCTACTACCACAGATTGGCTTTTGTCAGCCCGTGGTAGTAGGCCCCGACCAACCGATTGATGCGCCAACGCGCACAGCCATTCTTCAGGAGCTTATTCAGCAACTTAACACACAATATGTGTTCCCGAGTATAGCCGCGCAGATCCAGGTAGTTATTCAACCTAAAATGACCGCTGGCGATTATGACCAGATTACCAGCAGCAAGGCATTTGCCGATACCATTACCGCGCAGATACAACGAATCAGCCACGACAAGCACCTACGACTATTTTATCACAATAAACCCGTTTCCACAACCGAGGGTGAATCAAAGGCCGACGAGCAAGCTTCGCTGGAGCAGTACGGGCGGGAGATCAATTTTGGGTTTGGAAAACCGGAAATACTAGCGGGAAATATTGGCTACTTGCGAATCGATGAATTTATGCCGGTCAAACTAGCGGCCCAAACCGCCACGAATGCTATGAATTTCCTGAGTCAAACGGATGCGCTGATTCTGGATTTACGTCACAATCGGGGTGGCGAACCGGCAATGGTGGCTTACCTGGCCAGTTATTTGGTTGGCCCTGGTTCAGTTCATCTTAATGATATCGTTAGTAAAGGCGGTAAATCTATTCAGTCATTCTGGACGACCCCTCAGGTTCTGGACAAACCGCATACTGATAAACCAGTGTACCTTCTGACGAGTAAAAACACATTTTCGGCGGGTGAAGAATTTGCCTATGATCTGCAAAGTCTGAAACGGGCGACGGTGGTGGGTGAACCGACGGCGGGTGGCGCTCATTCGGGAGAGATGATCCGAATTGGGGATCACTTCACAGCCTTCATTCCGGTCGAATACGCCCAAAATCCCATCACGCATACCAATTGGGAAGGAACAGGAGTTAAACCAGATTTAGCTATCCCAGCGAGTCAGGCGCAGAAAAAAGCCCAGCTACTGGCCTTAGAAACAATGGCTTCCAAGACCGATAAACCTCGAAAGAAGCGGAAGCTTGTCAAACTCATAGCGCAATTATCCGCCATCAATTAACCCGAAATGATAACTTGTCAAATCGGCCTGGATACGCTATTTTTAATGATTTCGTCCACATGCGCATGAATCGCCCAATCCACGACTTTTGGATACGCGTCGTCGGCATCAGTCTACTGGCAGCCCTAGCCATTTTAGACGATGATTCCATTCAGCAACCCCTAACCTCGCCCGGATTGGTCGCGATTGTGCTCAATGTTGTGTCAATTATCCTGATTTGGCATTTGAACCGGGCCATCAATAGCTACTGCCGGTACATGCTTTTGCCTCAACTCAAACCAACCTACCGACTGATCCTAACGCTGCTGGCTTGTACCCTGGCAACAACGCTATTTTCCTGGGCAGTCGATTTGATTCGCTACAGCTATACGCAAGGTACGATCACTGGTTTCCGGATTGGCGAACGCCCAACGGTGATTCGTATGGGCAATCATACGTTTCGATTTAGTCCAAATGGGATCGATTTCTTCCACGCCATCTTCATCGCCCTGTTTTTTGTAACGGTCTATGAGTTAGTATTTTACCGGCTGGATTCATCGCATTACCGGGCGCAGCTACTCCAGTCGGAGCAGGAACGGGAGAAGTTACGGGTGGCCAATATGCAGAGTCAACTGGATGCGCTCAAGCAGCAGGTTAATCCGCACTTTCTCTTTAATAGTCTTAACTCGTTGATTGCGCTGATCCGAAAAAATCCCCGTCAGGCCGAAACCTTTGCTGAAGAACTTAGCTCGGTGTATCGGTATGTATTACGCGCTAACCGTAGCGACGGACCGGATCAGAATCTGACGGATCTAGCTACCGAACTGGATTTTATTCAGTCGTACGCGCACCTGCTCCAGACCCGATATGGTAATGGCTTTGAGTTAAGCATCGATGTAAATGGCCGATTCAGTCGCTATCAACTACCGCCTTTGACCCTGCAACTGCTCGTTGAAAATGCTGTTAAGCACAACGTCGTTTTAACCACTAAGCCATTGCGGGTCGAAATCCAGACGGATGAACTGGCCAACTTGCACGTTCGCAACAATCTGCAACCCAAAAAGCAGGGGGTCATTTCTAACGGCGTGGGACTGGCCAACATCATGGCGAAATACGAAATGCTGGGGCAGGCGAAGCCATCAGTGCGCGAAGAAGCCGGACAGTTTGTCGTAGCCTTGCCGCTGATACCCGTATAAACCCACTTTCTGTTTAGCCACGTTTCGGCTGCTTAGAGAACGGTTTAAACCGGTTCGGACCCCTCGTTGATCGACTCGAACATCACCCGGTTCACTTACTATTTACAGATCGTTTACTTTGCTACCGAACTAAACCTCTTTTCTGGCCCTCCGGCAGCCATGTCAACGCTGGGCATACTATGAATGTATTACTGATTGAAGACGAAGACTTAGCGGTCTTTCGATTAACCGAACTCCTGTCGGAAGTGGCCCCTGAGGTGAAGATCGTTCAGACCACACCCAGTGTCGAAGCGTCGGTTGCTTATCTGAAAACCAATCCCGATCTGGATTTAATCTTCATGGATATTGAACTAGCCGATGGCCAAAGTTTCGAGATCTTCGAGCAGACGGCAGTTTCGGCTCCCGTCATTTTCACCACCTCGTATGATGAGTATGCCATTAAAGCCTTCAAGGTCAATAGCGTAGACTATTTACTAAAGCCCATCAAGCAGGCTGAATTAGCCGCCAGCCTGCAAAAATACAATCAACTGAACCGACTCCGGCAATCCCAGCCGGTTCAAGTTATCTCCATTGATGCACTGATTCAACAACTGCGGCAACAGACCCAGCCTACCGACTTCCGACGCCGATTTCTGGTGCGCCATCTATCCCAATGGTTACCTATTGACGTAAGCGAGATCGCCTATTTTCAATACGAAGATCGGGTTACCCTATTACGCACATTGACTGGCCAGAAATATTCACTGGATTATAAACTTGATGAACTGGAGGATATGCTTGATCCGAAGCTGTTTTTTCGGGCTAATCGGCAGTTTATCATCAGTGTCAATTCTGTTCAGCAAATTCATGCTTATTTCCATCACAAGTTAAAACTCATCCTAAAGCCAGCGCCTACTGACGAGGTCATAGTAAGCCGCGAACGCGCGTCTGACTTTCGGCACTGGATGGGCAAATAAACATGGGGTGTAACAGTGGGCTACGCCTTGATAACCTGACCCGCCAAAGTCCTGGCAGCGGCAACTCCGATGAATTCTTAACTGCGAATGAGGCAGGCGAAGTCGTAGTAGCGAAGATTGAAGAGTTGACCTTTTATCTAATTGCCATGACAAACCGAAACCGGCAATAGACTATTCGTCAACTAGAAACCCAGCAAGCGATAGGCAATCGCTAAACTATCCATCACTTGAAAGTAGATACATGAAAACACGTTCGTCTCTAGTAGAATTATCTGTAATTGGGGCGTTTCCTGAACCAGCTACATTTTTAGTTCTTTACTTCTTAAAGTCGGTAATGCTCTTTCCATCATACCGATATGCCCCACCTGAACCGAACCAAATACTGCCATCGCTAGCCTCTAAAATCCCAAATAGCATGGTTTTCGTATCATCAAAGTCTAATTCTACTTCGGTTACCGTGGGAGTTGTGTTGGACAAAGTTTCTCCATCATACCGAAAAAGGGACCAACCCCAGGTCGTTAGTGAACTCGTCCAGATGGCTCCTTTTCTATCTTCGTAGACATACGCAACGCCACGCTCGGTGAAATTGGTAAAGCTACTGCCGTCATAACGCCAAAGCCCATACGGGCTCCCCAGCCAGATATTGCCCTTTTTATCTTCGATGATCCTACGAACATTGATAAATGGGGCACCGTCATGAGTGAGAACGGTAAATGTTTTTCCATCATAACTATAGACATTTCCCCGGGTGGCAAACCAAAATTTCCCGGTTTTATCTTCAATAATCGAATTAATATCATTATCATCCTTAAAGAAGCGTCTTTCGTCCGTTGTTAAAGGTAGACCTTCATTCATTTTATAAGTTCGAAAGGATTTCCCATCGTACCGGCTGGCTCCTTCTCCGGTACCGAACCAAATAGTCCCGGCTTTATCTTCGTAAATATCAAAAACCCCATTACTGGCAAGCCCGTCCTTAGTGGTAAACTGTTGAAAGGACTTGCCATCGTAATAATAAACCCCTTCGCCAACCGTACTAAACCAGAAATTCCCTTTTCGATCTTCTAATACTGAAAAAAAATGGGCTGAACTCACTTGCCTGGTCACATTGATGAACGATTTCCCATCATACCGATATATCCCACCAAAGGTTGCCATCCAGATATTGCCCTTTCGATCCTGCTTGATGGTACGCGTGATATGGCTAGGTCCGTAGGATGTACTTAGCTCTTTGGATTCGGCCTTGATTGTATCTTTTGGGAGGTCAGTTTTGTTCAGTGCTTTGGCGGAAGCGTACACAGCAACCAGCAGGACCAATGCATATACAAGTACATATTTCATCTCTATTTCTTTTGTGGCTAGGGGTTTTGACAAACCTAATCATCATTGAGTTGAGATTTTGTTAAGGGCTTGTTAACGACAGAAAAATCGCCAAAACGTATACTGTCTGGTCTCAACCAGCATTGTACAAGGTCGTGCGATAACGCTCCTCATTAAGCCGAGTGAATACTTTCCAGAATTGCTTGTCGATTCGGGCGTTCAGTTAAACACGTGTATACTGGCCTGACCACAGCGCTATTTATAGAACCGCGTGGGAAGAACGGATTCTATTGCTAACCAGACGGTTATTTTTTCGGCTTAGTAGCGGAGGATGGACCAGGGATACTGGAGGCTTGTAAAGCCGCTAATTTTTTTCGCGTTGCGGATGCCTCTTTCAGAGAAAGCGCTTTCTGGAAATTGACTCTGGCATTGACAGTATCTTTTTGGGCCACGAAGTAATCCCCATACGAGTCATAGGCGTTGAAACTGGCTGGGTAATTCGCCACATTGAGTTTGAACAAACTCTCCGCTTTTTTAAACTTCTTCTGGGATACCATATACTGGCCCAGTTCATTGACCAGACTTTCCGGAGGCTTCACCAGGTAGCCCAACTGCCGGGTGGCGGCCCTAAAATGGGTTGTCAGTTTATCGGCTAACTGGGTATTATCTTCCTCATAGTCTTGGTCAGTCAGCTTTAATCGGTAGGCATCAAAAATGAAATGGAGCGCGTCGTACTCGGTGATGAGTGGCACCGAGCTATGGTCATCCAGGCCGTAGTATTTCCCCTGATAGCGTAAGCCGGTTTGTCCATTAGCCTTTATCAAACGATTCAGGGCTAAGATGGAGCGAATGTGTTTGGTCGAGCCACTCGTATCCGCCTGTACCCGTAAGGTATCCATCCCCGACTCCATCGTATTGGCGATACCCATAAACAGGACTTTGCCCGCATACTTCTGGCTGGCAATAACCTGCTTAGCGGTATTGAGCAGCTGTTGATCCGCCCACCACATACTGGGGTCGATAGCCACGTAGGCGTTAAACAAGTTGGGGTGATGAATGAGCGTGTTGATAACCAGCAGCCCACCCAGCGAATGGCCGATGAATACCTTGTAGGGCTCAGTGGGATACAACGAGTCAATGTGGGGCATCAGTTCGCTTTCGATGAAGGCGGTGAACCTCTCCCCTCCGCCCGAGTTCTTGCGTCGTGAACTGTCGGCAGCCGATGGAATCATTCCCCCTCCCGGTGTGGGCGTCAGATCCCGCCCCCGGTTGGTATTGACGATCCCCACCACAATCATCTCAGGGCAAATTGTATTGCCATTGACGGTGCTTAGTTGATGGATCATGCCGACCACCGAGGGAAAGTGGCTTTCGCCATCCAGCAGATAGACGACCGGATAGCGTCGTTTGGAGGCTCCTTCCTGTTTATAACTGTCTGGGACATGCACCCATAGTTTACGGGTCTCATGGAGAATGTTTGAGGTCAGGCTATCGATCTGACCGATAACAATTTGCCGAGTTGCCTGGGCTAGTAGTAGCCGGGGTAAGAAGACAACCAGAGTAAGTAGAAACCATTTTTTCATTGAGTTCAGGCAAGAAGATTGATGGCTAAAGGATCACAAGCCAAGCTATAAATGAGGCAAATCTATTTGTACGAAGGATATGAAATAAGAACCCCATTTAGTTTACCGCAAGTTCTTAGGATTCATGAACTTACTGTAAACCAGTTATAGTTTAGCTAAACTACGAAAAACGGTGGACTACCTATTCATCAATTATTCGTCTCAATAAACGCTCCCTCCTGAGACCAACAGAATTATATGTATATTCTTCAACAAATGGGCTCTGATTAGCAGGGGAATGCCCTTGAAGTGGCTTATTCATGAGTGGCCCTTCGGCGACCTGCAACTAGCTTATTTAGCCCCGGCGAACGATGACAACTTCTGGGTCGAACTGCTGGCCGGTGGTCAGCCAGAATCGGGAGCCCCTTACACAGATTTAGATGAGAGTCTTCATCCAGCAGGTTATCACCATTTTTGTATCGATGTACCAAGCGTTGACGATACCCTTCGTGAACTGAGTAATCGGGGCGTCACCCTGGTTGGCGAAGCGTTCAATTTACCCGCTATTGGCAAACGGCTAGCCTTTATTGCTGATCCCTGGGGCAATCTGATCGAGTTTGCCGAACGGTTAGCGTAGCGTTTTGCCATGCGGACTTGTTCATTGGGGGCAAGCATTGCGACAAACCAGAAATGATTATCAGCCGGCAATGATTGGTTGGGTAAGTAACGTTCTTACTTTTGCCAACCAATCAATACGCTATGGTTAATGCCATGATATCCACTCGTCAATTTATTCTAAGCCTGGCCATACTTTTCATTGCACTAACTCGGGCAGCTCAGGCGCAACCAGTAAAGCCAACAAATCAACCCGAGGCTCCGTTTGATTCAACTACAACACTGTCAGCTCGGGTGAAGCCCGCTTCCGCAACGGTTTTACAGATGTTTCGTGATGCGGGCATGTCGCCAACCGAACATCGCCTTACCCAAGACGAACAAGAAAAGGTTGCTGCGGCTTTTGCGGCTTTACCACCGCTCCATCAACGCGTTCTCAAGAGCCATTTGCACAGCATCAATTTTCTGGACAACATGCCCAATACGGCCTTGACATCAACCGTCAATCCGGACGAAGCGCATAAGTTGTTTGATATAACCTTCCGGGCCGAAATCTTACATCAGGACGCATCGGAGTGGTTAACCAGGAAAGAGCGGACCTGCTTTGATACTACGGGATCGGCGTTTCAGGTATCCATTCAGGCTGGCCACCTGAGTGCCTTCCTATACGTATTATTGCATGAGTCAACTCATGTCGTTGATGGTTCGCTGGGTATTTCACCGGACAATACAGTTGTTCAAAATCAGTCTCTATCGGACTCACTCGCCACAGATTTTGTAAAGGGTATCTGGGCTGGGCATACCACTCCCGCAACGAATTACAAGAGTCCGCTGCTGGACAGCCTTGTCTTTCGGCGCGGGGGTAAGCCGTTGCCAGTCAGTCAGTACAACCGAGTATACCAGGCGCTTAAACAATCGCCGTTTGTTTCCCTCTATGGCCGAAGCAGTTGGCATGAAGATTTGGCTGAATTTGTAACAGTTTATCATTTCACGCAAAAACTGGGGCAACCGTTTACGATCACGGTTCGAAAGGGAAATCGGGAGCTATTCACGTACAAACCCATGCAGTCGGCCCTGGTACGAAAGCGATTCAAACACATGGCCCGTTTCTATTCTGTTTAATGGACTGGAGAATTAAGCCTGATAAGCAGACTAATGATTTCATCAACGTCTATTTCATTGCTTACTTTAACGTATTGGTTTTTAAAACAGCACTATTCAGTCCTGAGGCAATCGAGCAACTCTAAAATGGACTTTCGACTCCAGCCGGTTATTGCAGCATTTTGGCTATTGCCATGATAACTAGTGCAATGGCAAGAAAGATGGCTCGCCATTGATTATAAAATACCGTAGCAGAAGGGCGCAACTGAGGAAATTTGATTATCATGATAGCAGAACTTGGCTTAGTATTAAACTAACAATCTATTTACTAACTAATTATAATCGCATTTCGTTGTGACAGGATGGCGCTACGTGTACTGGTATGGTTAAAACTGTATTGCGTCGTGAAAGTACGAAACGACTTGAAGTCTATATGTCAATACGGATGAGCGTATATACTGCGGGCTGTTTGCTACGTACTGGATTAATGGTTGGATACAGCCCTTCGAAGCCTTATTTACTTGCTTTTTTTGTTGTTATAAGTACTACGCCATTTTTGCCTTTCTGCCCATATCGGCTAACTAAATCGCTGTTTGAAGCTGGTGAAAGAACCGTGACGTTCTGAATATCATTAGGGCTAACCTTAAAGCGACCCTTCTCTTGAGGATTAGCTACCTCGACGTTATCAACTAACCAAAGAGGTGGTCCATCTGCTCCCTGGAGAAAGTTAGTAGCGGTCGGTGCTGGAGGCATTCCATTACTGACCTTATTACACCCAATAAAACAAAACGCAAAACAACCGGTCAATACAGTTAGGGTAATGTATTTAAGTCTCATCGTATAAGGCGTTAATGGTCGAAAAGCTATATAATCCCATAAATATCAGACTAATATTGTTGTAAAATACAGACGGAGCTTTTTCGTACTTCGGGAAGTAAAGACGAAAAAAGCTCTGTTTGTCCTCTGACTGATAAATGGTCTTTGGCTCAATCTCAAAAAAGGCTCCATTCGAATGGAAACTGTCTTCATGATTCCTGGCCAATCTGCAGCTACGGCCGCCGTGCTAGCGACCACTAATAATGTGGCCCCTCAGCGCTTGATATACAAAGTATCAGGTAACTATTTGTGGGACGATAAACAGCGATAACACTTTAAATACTTTAGATTTGGCCGAATCATAGCTGATCACAGTACGTATGAATCGACGTAATTTTATTGAACGCTTATCCATCAGTAGCGGAGCCGCTTTAACCTCTCCATTCCCGACAACGACGACTACTTCTCACAATCAGCCCGGTCGTCAGTTTACCGAATTTGGTGCCGCTGAACGGAAAGCCGATGTTGTCGTTGCTGGTGGTGGGTTAGGCGGATGTGCGGCTGCCCTAGCCGCATTACGAAATAAGTTGACGGTTATCCTGACTGAAGAAACCGACTGGATCGGTGGGCAGCTGACGCAACAGGGGGTTCCACCCGATGAACACAGTTGGATTGAAACCCACGGGGCTACGCAGCTCTATCGCGATTTTCGTGCCGCCATCCGGAAGTACTATGTCGAGAATTACTCCCTAACAGAAACCGCTAAGGCCAATCCATTTTTAAATCCCGGCGATGGAGCGGTGTCAAAATTATGCCACGAACCCAAAGTAGCCCTGGCCGTTTTGCAACAGATGTTGGCCCCTTATTTAAGTTCTGGCCAACTGACACTCCTTCTGGAGCATAAAATTAAAGGGGCCGATGTGGATGGCGATAGGGTACGGGCGCTAAACGCGGTTAATCAGCGTAGCGATCGGGAAGTGATACTTACCGCTCCTTATTTTATTGATGCCACTGAGCTAGGCGATTTACTTCCCCTCACTGGTACCGAGTTTGTTACTGGAGCCGAATCGCGCCGGGAAACCCGCGAGTTACACGCCCCCCAAACCGCTGATCCAACAAACTGTCAGGCGTTTACAGTCTGCTTCGCGGTCGATTATGTGGCCGGGGCCAATCACGTCATCGATAAGCCAGTGGAGTACGATTTCTGGCGATCCTATAAACCGAAGGTCAGCCCTGCCTGGTCTGGCAATTTGTTGGACTTGGCCTATTCGAATCCTAAAACCCTGGAGCCAAAGCAACTAGGATTTAACCCGGAGGGCGTCAGTACCGGCAATACACTAAACCTTTGGAATTACCGTCGAATTATTAGCAAGGCTAATTTTAAACCCGGTGCGTATTCCAGTGATATTTCGACTATAAACTGGCCACAGAATGATTACATTCTAGGCAGTTTGATTGGTGCCAGTGATGCCGAATTTAAAAAGCACGTTGACCGCGCCAAGCAACTGAATTTATCCCTTTTATATTGGTTACAGACCGAAGCACCCCGACCCGATGGCAGACGAGGATGGCCAGGACTCCGGTTACGCGGGGATATAATGGGTACCGACGATGGTTTCGCCAAATACCCCTACATCCGAGAATCCCGGCGAATCAAGGCCATGTTTACCGTTCTTGAAGAGCATATTGGCGCTGACAACCGCGCGTTGATAACGGGCAAAAAGTCGGACAACACAGCGGCCGAATTTCACGATAGCGTGGGGATTGGCTACTACCATATTGATCTGCACCCAAGCACCAGCGGTAATAATTATATCGATTTTGGGTCGCTCCCATTTCAGATTCCCCTAGGCGCCTTGTTGCCCAAACGAATGGAAAATTTGCTTCCGGCCAACAAAAACATCGGCACCACCCACATTACGAACGGGTGCTACCGGTTGCATCCCGTTGAGTGGAGTATTGGCGAAGCGGTTGGCTTATTAGTAGTTTATTCACTGGATAAAAAAGTAATTCCCCGCGCGGTTCGGGAGAAAGAACCCCTTCTCAATGAATTTCAACGACTAATTCGATCGCAGGGAATCGAAATGCACTGGCCTAGATTGTAAGCTTCTTCAACTTATCAAAAGACGGTACAGTACCTAACTGTTGCTATCTTTTTTAGTTGAATGGGGTTTATTTCACCAACTAGTTAAACGTATCAATTCCTATCTCAGATAAGGTTCCCTCCTAAAACAAAAGGGCTTCTCGGGATAAACCGGACGTTTGGAAATACCCCCGTAGTTTAGAATTTTGTATGTCTTATTCCTCAACTTATCGCTACTTCCAGGGTAGCTTCCTACCCTAAGAAACAGGTAAGATCAGGCTATCTACTTATCCGTTTTAACCCGCTCTCGAGGCCTTGCGTAACCAGCTTTCCGTTTATGAATAACGTTCCACTTCCGGTAATTGATAGTAAAAAACTGACCGAGGCTATCACTACCAACTATGCTAATTTTTCGCTGGCCTCCGTTAACGATCATGTAGTCAACGTGAGCGTGATGACAGAAAGCTATTACTGGCATTATCACCCCAACTCAGATGAGACATTTCTCGTGATGGAAGGCGTACTCCTCATTGACCTGGAAAGCGAAACCATCGAGTTGATGCCTGGCCAGCTCGTTACCATCCCCCGCAACGTAGTCCACCGAACCCGGCCCAAAGGCGAGCGTTCGATCAATATAACCGTTGAGCATAGTCAGATTGAAACTGTTAAGATTGATATAATTGCATAAATAGGACTTCAGTTGCTAATAAGTTTTGGTGAATGTTGATGATTTGGCTGGGTTGTGGACTATGTGGTATATCGACAACCCAAACTCTCTGCAACTTCTTTAAAATTGACGTAAACAATGTGTTCGTTGACTCCTCCACTGCAGCGAATCTGGATTCGCCAAGAATTAATTGACCACGTCAGCAGCTTGTGCTGACGAATTTGTTTATTGCCCATTCAAATCGGTAATCGAAACGGTTGACTGCCCAAATTTTAGCCTATTCAACCAACATTTTAGCTTCACAGGCTTCATCTCAGAAAATGGCTCCTGTGTGCGACAAAATAGATTCGTTTTCAATGGGGGAAAGAGACGAGGTTACGCAGGAATCGACTGTTTACTGTTGGGGTAAACCAATGAAAAACGTGGTCCCCTCTCCTGTTTGACTCTCTACCCGAAGCATTCCGTTATGTCCTTTGGTGATGATGTCGTAGCTCAATGATAAACCCAGGCCGGTTCCTTGCCCGGTAGGCTTGGTGGTAAAAAAGGGTTGAAAAATCTTGGTCTTTACTTGGTCAGGAATACCGGCACCGTTATCCCGGATCAAAATGTCTATACCTGATTCGCTTTGTTGAGTGCTAACAGTAATAGTCGGCCGATAATCGGCTAAAGCCGTTCTCTGCTTTTCTCGCACCGCGTAGAATGCATTGTTGTACAGGTTCAAGAGGACTCGCCCAATTTCCTGAGGAGCGACTTCAACCGGTTTCAACGTGCGATCAAAGTGGGTAATTAGCTCACAGGTAAATTCTTTGTCTTTGGCTCTAAGACCGTGATAGGCAATCTTGAGATACTCATCGGCCAGGGTGTTCAGATCCGTAGGCCGTTTTTCACCCGACTCGGTGCGGGAATGGTCGAGCATGCCTTTGACGATATCACTGGCTCGAGCACCGTGGTGCGTAATCTTCTGAAGGTTGCTGGTTAAATCCCCTAGAATTTCTTCGGCGTATTGCTTTTCGCCATCGGGGAGCTTTTGAAAAGGACCTTCTTTCAGTTCGTCAATGAGTTCGGTCGATACTTCGGAAAAGTTATTGACGAAGTTCAGGGGATTCTGGATTTCATGGGCAATGCCCGCTGTGAGTTCACCCAAACTGGCGAGCTTCTCTTTTTGGATGAGTTGAGTTTGAGAGGCCTTTAGCTCAGCTGTACGCGCTTCGACCTGCTGTTCAAGTCGTTCATTTTGGGTGGCCAGCATCTGCTGTTTTTCCTGCTCCTGAGCAATGGTTTTCTCCGAGAGTGCCGCCACCTCCAGAAGCTGCCGTTGCAGTAAACGGTTGGTTTCTGCTCGTTCCTGCGAAAGCAGCAGCGTAATCGTTAAAGCTAATACTAAAAAGGATAGTAGAAATAAGGTGTTTCCCATTCCACCTAATACAGTAACTGAAATGGTATAAAAAAGAAACGTGGTGAGCAGAAACGCATGCGAATACGTAAACAGTCTGGCGCCTGGTTTTCGTTGCCCGATGGCCCTGATGCCAACCCGCAGGATCTCCCCATAAGGCACCAAAAAACCCATGACCAGCATGCAGATGATGGAAGCATTAAACAACGAAAACAGATAGGCAGGAATGGTAGCCAGGGTCAGTATAGCGGTAATAAAAAACGGCCTTCGTTTCGGTTGATTGAAATAGGCGTAAACGCCCAGCAGATAAAACAGAGCGGAACAGATGGCAGCTACACAAAAGACAACATTAACCGAATCATCATAAACCGCTATTCGGGTAACGGCAGCAAAATCGGGTTTCCCATCTTTGGTGAATGCATCCAGGAAATGAGTCGCTCCCTGTGCCATCAAAAATAAGCCGAAGTAGACCGGGGTAATTCGGAATCGGGAAGAAACCAGGAAACTGAATTGGATCACCCCCAAAATCAGAAATACACCAAAAAGCGTGTACTCCGTCAGCAACGTATTTTTTAACAGTATCCGGTAGGCTTCAGCCTCTTCCACGGGTGCAATAGTCATTCGAAAGAATTTCAATTGCGTGAAGAGGGGTAAGTTGAGTAACCGTTCTCGGGAAAAGGCATAGCGAATGGCGAGGGTTTGCACACTGTCAGGTCCTAATACAATCGAAGGTATAGATTGAAAGAGAATGCCTTTTTCGACCTGTCCATGGGCATTTACGACCCCATTCTTAGCGACCATAATGCCATTCAAAAACAGTTCAGTAGCGCCAATTTGTCTTAGGGATATACTCACTAATCGGCCTCGCCATGAAGGAGCCACTCTGATAGATAACCGTAGCCATCCAATCCCCCGTTGGGGAAGTTGGGTGAGTTCTGGGAGCGCCATAAAAGGATCAAATGTATCCCAGTGGGAATCATCGAAATTGGTTTTAGCCCACTCCGGCTGATCGCCCAGTTTCCATTTCCAGGCTTTATCCAGCAGAATGCCTTGTGGAGGGATACTATCGAGACGAAATCTAGTTTGTCCCCAGGTCGTTGTGCCAGAAAGAGCCAAACAAACAATAAGAAGGATAATCGACTTCATAGATGCATGAAAAAGGCCAACTAGCACTGGCTTAAAAACACGCTAAAATAGGCGGCCATTGATTGAAAAGGCTACATCGATTGAGCCAAAAGCTATCTCGTTTGAGACAGTCCCTGGAAGGAATAAAAAGTTTATGTTGCTGCCCGATGAAATCTCTTCGCAAACGCTCTTTTTTCAGAAGAAAGGTTTTCCCTGTTTCCGCTACTCAATTGGGAGGAAGTGAGCGTGTTGAATCATTTGCGTATATCACTGTAGCACTACGTAATTGAACGTAATGAGTTCGCCAGTTACTATGAAGCCAAAGAAATGTTGAAACGTTATTTCTCCTATTGCAACTAGTATCGTTTTCACCGTTCCATTGGGTTTGTAACTGCACCAGCGGCCCGGACTCCAGCAAAAATGAGAAGAAGCCGCTGTGGTTTATAACAGGTTTTAGAAAATTCATCCAGCTGACAGAAGCTAAGACACCTTACACACTCGGTCTGATAAATGGCCTAAGAACACCTTCTAAAACATCCTTCACCAGTGCCAGGAGCGATCGATTGGATTAATTCTGAAAATGTAACATAGCCAAAGAATCGTGTAACATGTTTCGACTTCATTTGGACTATATCAATATACTTTTGTTCTTGCTTGCTATCGTTCGATCCTGCTCACTTAAAATGTACGCTACCTAGTAATTTGTTACATAGAGATGTAGACTATAAAAGTTGCCTTAATAAAGCTAACTTAGTTGCTAAGCCTTCGGCGAATCCATTCTGATTAGCTGGAGCAAAGCAAACAGTATACTGCATGAATTCCAGAATCGTATTCCTTATTTTTTGGCTGTGGTGCCCCTGCACCGCGCTGGCTCAATCCGGTAAGCTATTTACCATCGAAAACGGATTATCGGGTAGCGTGGTTAGTGATATCCATCAAGACCGAAGTGGATTTATATGGGTAGCTACCGAAGATGGCCTGAATCGGTTTGACGGAATAAAATTTACGGTTTACCGGCACGATAAAAAGAACGACACCGGCATCTTGAGTAACCTGCTACAGACTTTGTTCGAAGATAAAGCGGGTAGAATGTATGTAGGTTTAATTGATGGCTTGCAGTATTACGACCCGGCTACTGATTCTTTCCATAAAATACCCCTGAAACTGGATGATGGAACTAGCGTATGCACACGAGTAGTAAGTCTCTGTGAACGAAAAAATGGGGATATTCTGATCGGTACTTCTGGGCGCGGTCTCTTCATACTTACGAAGAAGGAAGGTGGCCTTTTTGGACAAAAAATGCATCTGGATATCCCTAGCGAATTGATCGTCAGGATTTTTGAGGATACGGATCGGAACGTATGGGTGTCTACTGAAGACAAAGGATTATATCGGTATGATGGTCGCTCCGTCAAGTCCTTTTTTGGTTCCAAACGCGTACAGAATAATGTAATACGAAGTATTTGTCAGGATCGATATGGACGCCTGTTTGTTGGTAATATGAGCAGTGGCCTGTATCGGTACGATCCTGCCAATCAGACGTTTATTGCCATTCCGTACAATGGGCGTACGGATCTTCCAATTGATGAACTAGTCGTCAATCGGAACAACCAGATTCTAATGGGTACGAGTGGAGAAGGGGTAAAGTATTTTGATCCGGCTATCAGCAAAATTCTGGATTTGAACACAAATGTGACTGGTTTTGATTTCTCTAAATCCAAGGTTCATTCCATTCTGGAAGACAAGGCCGGGAATATATGGATCGGCACGTTTCAGAAGGGGTTATTGCTGCTTCCAGGTAACCCCAATCGGTTCGGTTACATAGGCTATAAATCGGTTAGCAGCAACTCCATCGGCTCGAGTACTGTCATGTCATTGTTTCAGGACACGGAAAAAACAATTTGGGTAGGTACCGACAACGATGGTTTATATGCGCTACCACCCGGCTCTGACGCCAGCGTACATTATAAACCTGATACCGAGGGCGGAGCTGTGCCAGCCAATATCATGGTCATTTACGAGGATTCAAAAAAGAATATCTGGCTTGGTTCCTATTTAAGTGGCCTGGTTCAATTCGACCGAAAAACCGGAAAAAGTCGCTCCATCAGTAAGCTTATTGATAAAAATGGCGATAACGTCCAGCGTATTTTTAGCATTAAAGAGGATTCTCAGCAAAGGCTTTGGGTAGCTACGATGGGCTCTGGCTTGTTCTGTCTGGACCTTCGTTCGGGCAACGTCAAAAGCTTCGACGCACCACCCAGCCAACTGTATCGACCAGCCAGTAATCTGATCCCAAATAACTGGATCAACTGTCTGCTGATCTCCAAAGACAACAAGCTGTTTATTGGTACGTTCGACGGCCTGGCCTGTCTTGATCTGGATACGGAAAGTTTTGTCTCCACATTTGGTAGTAACAAACTCCTGAGAGACGTAGTAATCTACTCCCTGTTTGATGATAACAAAGGTAATTTATGGCTCGGCACATCCCACGGGCTGAAAAAGCTCACCCGGTCAACTTTAGAGATCACCTCGTTTGATATAGAAAACGGCTTACCCAGCAGTCTGATCACCGGAATCCAGGGCGATAATGACGGGCATTTATGGCTCAGTACCAACCGGGGATTATCCAGAATGGATCTGGAAACCAATACGTTTGTCAACTTCTACTCAACCGATGGACTTCAGGGTAATGAATTTAGCCAGGGAGCATCCATCGCGGCTGATAATGGTGCGCTTTATTTCGGTGGGGTAAATGGAATTACCCATTTTAAACCTGAGGAGATACGTATTGCGGCCAAACGACTGGCCGTACAAATTGTTGACCTCTATATTCACGATAAACCCGTAAAAAAGGGCACAACATCAGGCAGTTACCAAGTTGTCGATACGACCGTCAATAGTGCCAGTGAATTTCACTTATCCCATCAGGATAACGCATTCACGCTGGAATTTTCGACGATGGATTTTATTGATGCCGAACGGGTTTCTTACCTCTATTCCATTAATGATAATAGCTGGGTAACGTTGCGTCCGGGATCTAATCGGTTGACCTTCGATAACTTAGCGCCGGGAACCTACGTGTTTCGGTTAAAAGCCAAAGCCAATAAAGCTATTTCGGATGAGCATCAGGTAACGATCATTATTCACCCGGCCTGGTATGCATCGATCTGGGCGAAAATGATCTATGCGTTGCTCTTCCTCATCCTGTCGGGGCTAGTGTATCGGACGATCCGCAACCGGCGACGGATTAACGAGGAAAGATTGGCTCTCCAACGGCTGGAAGAAGTGAATGAAGCTAAACTTCAGTTTTTCATCAACATCGCCCACGAAATACGAACGCCGTTAACACTGGTAGTCAGTCCGTTGCAAAAACTAATTAGCCGTGATGAGGATAAGGAGCGGAGGCACTTGTACGACATTATGGGGCGGAACACCAAACGTATACTGGACCTGGTGAACCAGTTAATGGACATTCGCAAGATTGAAAAAGGGCAGATGGCCTTGCAATTGGAACGTGTTGATATGGGCTACTTTACGAGCGAAATCTGTCAGCTATTCGAAGAGCAAATTCATGCCAAACAGATTCACTTTGTCATGGACTTTCCGGCAGACCGGGTTTTTGCGTGCATTGATCCGCTGAATTTTGATAAGGTGCTCATTAATATCCTGTCGAATGCCTTCAAATTTACCCCAAATGAAGGAACAATTCGGGTAGCTATGACCCTCAAACCAGCCCGAAATGGCCAGAATTTGGTCATTGCGATCGAAGATTCAGGTCAATGCATCAACGAAGCCGAGACCGAACGAATATTCGACTGCTTTTATCAATCAACTGACCACCGCGATTATAATCAATACGGTACGGGCATTGGTCTTCATTTGGTAAAACAGCTCGTACAACTGCATGGCGGAACTATTCAGGTCGAAAATAAAACCCCAATCGGCTGCTGTTTTTCGATAACCTTACCGGTTGAAGAGGTTGTTGCCGAAGCCCCATCCGTAGCGCCATTCGCGCCACGTATCCAGCGTTTGCCTGAACCAAAAATGGAAGAACCATCTGGGGCAGCAGGGCTGAAACGGAAATCGAAACGCGTGGTGATTGTCGACGATGACAGCGAAATATGTAATTACCTCATTGACGAATTATCGGGTGAGTATACCGTATTCGCGTATGCCAATGGTGAAGAGGCCTACAAGGGAGTATTGAAAGAAAAACCAGATCTGGTCATTAGTGATGTCATGATGCCCGTGATGGACGGTATGGCGCTTTGCCGTAAAATGAGGGCTAATCCGTTGGTCAACCATATACCGATTGTGCTCTTAACCGCCAAAACTGAGGAATCCAGTAATGTTCGGGGGCTCGAACTGGGAGCAGACGCCTATATCACCAAACCGTTCAACATAGATATTCTATTGAAAACGGTTAACAGCCTGATTAGAAACAGACAAATCCTGAAAAATAACGAACACGAACAGCAATATCAGGAAGAGTTTATTTCCAAAATCAGTATTAAAGCCGCAGAAGAAAAGCTATTGGAAAAAGTCCACCTGATCATCAATCAGAATCTGGCCAATCCCGAGTTGAGTGTCGAAATGATCGCTGGCGAAATCGGGATTAGTCGAGTACATCTGCATCGTAAGCTGAAAGAACTGACGAACGTAACAACCCGGGATCTGATCCGAACTATTCGAATGAAACAGGCCGCGGAGTTGCTGACCATCAAAGGGCTGAGTGTTTCAGAAGTCTCATTTGCTGTAGGTTATCCGAACGTAAACAATTTTTCAGTTGCCTTTAAGGAGTTATACGGCGTTTCACCAACCGGATATTCTGCGAATTATGTAGTAAAAAACAGGCGCGAAGACTTAACTATTATTACGTAATAAGCCCTTAACCGTTTGACAATTTTCCTTTCATTTAGCCCTTCACGATTTGCCTAAGCTAATGCGACTTTTGCTTTATCTTTTTCTCCTGACTTGCTCGACAACGGTTTGTTTCTCGCAGAACAAGCCTGCGTTAAAACTCTGGTATAACAAACCTTCCGGCCAAACCTGGGAAAATGCCTTACCTATTGGCAATGGTCGGCTGGGGGCAATGGTGTACGGAAACGTAGCGAAGGAAATTATTCAACTCAATGAACATACGGTCTGGAGCGGTAGCCCAAACCGGAACGACAACCCCGATGCATTGGCTGCTTTGCCCGAAATTCGAAAGTTGATTTTCGATGGCAAACAGAAAGAAGCTGAGCAGCTTGCCAACAAATCCATCATTACCAAAAAATCGCATGGGCAGATGTTTCAGCCTGTAGGTAATCTACTCCTCTCCTTCGACGGACCCGAAAACGTTACGAACTATTACCGGGAACTGGATATTGAACGGGCCGTAGCCAAAACGTCCTATACTGTTGGCGACGTAACGTACACGCGGGAAGTGCTGGCCTCGTTTCCCGACAATGTCATTGTGATGCAACTAACCGCCAGCAAGCCTGGCAAGCTGTCGTTTTCCGCTTCGTTTTCTACCCAGCATAAAACATTCGAAAGCAAAACTACGCCGACCAAAGACCTTACGCTTTCTGGCACTACGTCGGATCATGAAGGTGTAAAAGGCATGGTGAAATTTAAAACCATTGCCCGGATCAAAACATCCGGCGGTACGTTGGCGGCCAACGATACGTCGCTCATCGTAAAAAATGCGAACGCAGCTACGATTTACGTAGCGATTGCTACCAATTTCAACAACTACAAAGACTTGAGCGGAGACGAAAACGCACGAGCTAATGCATTTCTAGATAAAGCGTATCCAAAATCCTTCGCGACCATTCTGAATCCGCACGTTGCTACGTATCAGAAGTACTTCAACCGCGTTAAACTTGATTTAGGTGTTACAGACGCTGCCAAACTACCCACTGACGAACGCCTGAATAATTTCCGCTCGGTCAACGATCCGCATTTGGTAACGCTCTACTACCAATACGGTCGGTATCTGTTGATTTCTTCCTCGCAGCCCGGAAGTCAACCCGCCAATCTGCAAGGCATCTGGAATAACAAAATGCGCCCACCCTGGGACAGCAAATACACCATCAACATCAATGCCCAGATGAATTACTGGCCAGCCGAGAAAACGGCTCTCAGCGAACTTCATGAGCCGTTTTTGAAGATGGTTCGGGAATTATCTGAAACTGGTAAGGAGACCGCTAAAGTTATGTATGGAGCGGGTGGCTGGATGGCGCATCACAACACCGACATCTGGCGCATCAACGGTCCGGTGGATGGCGCGTTCTGGGGCATGTGGGTAGCCGGTGGCGGATGGACTAGCCAGCACCTGTGGGAGCATTATCTATACAACGGCGATCAGACGTATCTGGCCTCGATTTACCCGGTTTTGAAAGGTGCTGCCCAGTTTTACGCCGATTTCCTGATCGAACATCCCAAATATCACTGGCTGGTAGTCAATCCCGGCACCTCGCCTGAAAACGCACCCAAAGCGCATGGTGGCTCATCATTGGATGCGGGTACAACGATGGACAACCAGATTGTATTCGACGTATTCAGCACAGCGATACGTGCCGCCGAGCTGCTGAAAAAAGACACAGATTTCGTAGCACTGCTGAAACAGAAACGTAGTAAACTGCCGCCCATGCACATCGGGCAATATGGTCAGTTGCAGGAATGGCTCGACGATGTCGACGACCCAAACGACAAGCACCGGCACGTATCACATTTGTATGGCCTGTTCCCCTCCAACCAAATTTCGGCCTACCGCACACCTGACTTATTCAGTGCCGCCAGAACGACCTTAACGCACCGGGGCGACGTATCGACCGGCTGGAGCATGGGCTGGAAAGTGAACTGGTGGGCCAAACTTCAGGATGGCAACCATGCCTTCAAACTGATTCAGAATCAACTGACTCCGCTGGGCATCACGAAGGACGGGGGCGGTACGTACAACAACTTGTTCGACGCGCACCCGCCGTTCCAGATCGATGGCAATTTTGGCTGCACGTCGGGCATCACCGAAATGCTCATGCAAAGCAGCGATGGTAGCCTTCAATTGCTGCCCGCCCTACCCGATGTTTGGCCAACGGGTAGTATTAGCGGTTTACGGGCGCGGGGTGGATTTGAGATCGTAAACATGGAATGGAAGGCCGGCAAACTCACGAACGTAGTCGTCAAATCGAACCTGGGCGGCAACCTTCGCTTACGGGTGCCGAACGCGCTGAAAGTCAACGGCGGAACATTGAAACAGGCATCAGGACAAAATCTGAATCTGTTCTATGTAATTGAAGAAACCCCAGCGGCTATTAAATCGGCCCAAGCTAACGTAACGGCACCAGCGCTGAAAGAAACGATAGTATACGATTTACCGACGCAACGCGGGAAGGTGTACACGTTGGTAATTGAATAGGAAGAGAATTACCCCTAAATCCCCTGAAGGGGACTTATTTCGCAAATGAGCAAAGTCCCCTTCAGGGGATTTAGGGGTAAAAAAGTCAATAACAAGTAGTTCTATAACAAATACCTTATTCATGAATAACCGCCTTTTTTCGGTTCTTTTTATAGTATTTGGTCTGGTGTTGAACCATCTGGTTTCAGCGCAAACCACCTTGGTTAATCCAATTCTGACTGGTTTCTACCCTGATCCCAGTATCGTAAAGGTTGGGCCAGACTATTACCTGGTTAACTCGACGTTTTCGTACTTTCCCGGTCTTCCGATCATGCATAGTAAAGACCTAAAAAACTGGAAGCAAATCGGCAACGTCATCGACCGACCCGAGCAAATGGACTTTATGGGCGAACGCCTGACGCGTGGGCTGTTTGCACCAGGCATCAGCTATAATAAAGGCACATTCTACGTTACCTGCACCGACATCGACCACGACGGTAACTTTGTCGTGACGGCTAAAAATCCCGCTGGTCCCTGGAGCAATCCTGTTAAAATTCCGCAGGTACGCGGCATCGATCCCTCCATTTATTTCGATGAAAGTACCGACAAAGCCTACATCATCTACAACAGCGACGCGCCCGACCGCAAGCCGCTGTATTCGGGCCATCGGACGATCCGTATGTATGAATTTGATCCGGTGAATTTGAAAGTTATCGGCGAAGAAAAACAGCTTGTCAACGGTGGGGTGGATTTGTCGAAAAAGCCGGTTTGGATTGAAGGACCGCACATTTTGAAACGAAACGGCTGGTATTACCTCTACGCGGCTGAGGGCGGTACGTCGGTCAATCACTCCGAAGTGGTGTTACGTAGCAAAGATGTCTGGGGACCATACGTACCGTTTGAAGGAAATCCGATTCTGACGCAGCGTGAGTTGCCCGCCGACCGTAAAGACGCCATTACCTCGGCGGGGCACGCGCAATTTGTGGAAGGCCCGGATGGGAAATGGTATTCGATTTTTCTGGCGGTACGTCCTTATGAAGGTGACTATTACAATACGGGCCGAGAAACCTTCATTGCGCCCTTAACGTGGAAAGACGATTGGCCGATGATCGAACATGGCGAGAAGGCTATCGCCTATAGTTATCCTGTTAGTTATAAAGAAATTAAACAAAAACGAGCAGTCCCACAATCGGGCAATTTTGCTTACACAATCTCTTTTGACAAAGAACTGGACCCGTCGCTTTTATTCCTGCGGACCCATGATAAAAATTCATACTCCCTATCGAAAAAGGAAGGGCTGACGCTGAAACTCAAACCTGAAACGATCATGGAAATGGGCAATCCTGCCTTTATCGGAAAACGCCAGCAGCACCTCAACAGCACTGCCGAAACGGAACTGACCTTCACGCCAAAGTCAGAGAAAGAAAAAGCAGGGCTTGTGATTCTACAGGACGAAGGTCATTTCTATTTCCTGTCAAAATCAAAAGCGCAGGATAAAGACGTGCTCCAACTCTACCAAAGCAAGCCAAGATCGAAGGACATGGAATTGCTAACCGAAGTACCGCTGGATGCCAAAGCGAGCAAAGTAGGTTTACGCATCACATCACAGGGTGATAGCTACAGTTTCTATTACGCTACTGACGCTAAAAACTGGCAGCTAATGAAGGATAAAGTAGATGGTAAATTCTTGAGTACCAAAGTATCCGGCGGATTTATCGGCTGTGTATACGGCCTGTATGCTACGTCATCGGGAGAGGCTAGTACGAATTCAGCTTCGTTTCAGTACCTGAAATATGCGGGCGATGATCCGATGTTTAAAAAGTAAAACAGCGCCAGGTCTTGTCATCCTGACGCAGCCGGGCCGCCGGAGCGGAAGGATCTTAAAGTCTACTTATCTGAGCGTTAGGAAGCGTTAAAATCCTTCCGCTCCGGCGGCCCGGCTGCGTCAGGATGACAAAAAAAGAAAAAGTACCATAGATCTTGAAAACTAGACTCTTACTTATTGCTCTCCTCTTGCTTAGCCTCCCGACGTTGGCTCAGATGCAGTCGTTTCCCTTGCAGGAAGTCAGGCTGACGGATGGCGCATTCAAAAATGCGCAGGACGTTGACCTTACATATATCCTGGCGCTAAATCCCGATAAGCTTTTAGCGCCGTACCTGATCGATGCGGGTCTTCCTCTGAAAGCTGAGCGGTACGGGAACTGGGAAAGTTCGGGCCTGGACGGCCATATCGGCGGGCACTATCTGTCGGCGTTGGCTATGATGTATGCGTCTACGGATAATACCGAACTCAAAAAGCGTCTGGACTATATGATTTCGGAACTAGCTCGTTGTCAGGCAAAAAACGGCAATGGGTACGTAGGGGGCATTCCGCAAGGGAAACTTTTCTGGGAGCGTATTCACAAAGGCGATATCGACGGAAGTAGTTTTGGACTGAACAATACGTGGGTGCCGCTTTACAACATACACAAGCTTTTTGCAGGGTTGCGCGACGCCTACGAATACGCTGGAAATCAGCAGGCGAAACACGTATTGATCGGGCTGGGCGACTGGTTTATCGATCTCATCAAACCGCTCTCCGACGATCAGATTCAGCAGGTGCTACGTACCGAACATGGCGGCATCAACGAAACGTTTGCCGATTTATACGTACTGACCAAGGACAGGAAATATCTTGAAACCGCTCAGAAACTGTCGCATCGCGCCTTGCTAAATCCGCTGCTGGAAAAACAGGATAAGCTGACGGGGCTTCACGCCAATACGCAAATTCCAAAAGTAATTGGGTACGAAAAAATAGCCATGCTTACGGGCAAAACGGATTGGTCGGATGCGGCTCAGTATTTCTGGCAAAATGTCTCGCAGAAACGTAGTGTAGCGTTTGGGGGGAACAGCGTGCGGGAGCATTTCAATCCGACAACCGATTTTAGCCGGATGCTCAAGTCGAATCAGGGGCCTGAAACCTGTAATTCGTTCAACATGCTCCGGTTAAGTAAAGCGTTGTTTCTGGATAAGACTGATCCCAGCTATCTGGACTTCTACGAACGGACGCTTTACAATCATATTCTATCGACACAGCATCCCGAGAAAGGTGGGTTTGTTTATTTCACGCCTATTCGTCCCAACCATTACCGGGTGTATTCGCAGCCCGAAACCAGTATGTGGTGCTGCGTGGGATCGGGGCTGGAAAATCATACCAAATACGGCGAACTGATTTACAGTCATTCCGATAAAGACCTGTTTGTCAATCTATTCATTCCCTCAACGCTGGACTGGAAAGAAAAGGGGATTCAGCTCAGCCAGGTCACAGGCTTCCCGTACAAAAACGAAACGCAACTAGCCCTGAGCCTGAAAAAGCCGCAGGTTTTTTCGATCCACATTCGCTATCCGAAATGGGCCGGGAACCTTGCTATTCTGGTCAATGGCGAGCCCCAGAACGTAGTGAGTGAGCCTTCGGTCTACGCAACCATCAGTCGAAAATGGCAAACGGGTGATAAACTAACCGTTCGTTTCACAACGTCAACTCAGTTGGAGTATCTGCCCGATGGCTCTAACTGGGCGGCTTTCGTGCATGGCCCCATCGTTTTGGCCGCCAAAACATCAACGAATGATCTGACCGGACTTTTTGCCGACGATAGCCGGATGGGGCATGAAACAAAAGGCAAACTTTATCCGCTCGACAACGCCTACGCGCTCATTGGCAATGCCGATACGTATCGTTCGAAAATTAAGCCTGTCGATGGGCTAACATTCCGTCTGGATTCGTTGACGTTGCAACCGTTTTATGAAATACACGATGCCCGCTATCAGATGTATTTTCAGACGTTTACACCGACGGCCTACCGTGAACAGCAAACCCGGCTAAAGCAGCAGGAAGCCGAAGCGCTGGCTATTGAAGCAAAAACGGTTGATAAGGTGAATTGCGGTGAGCAGCAGCCCGAAGTTGATCACGCCTACAAAGGCGAAAAAAGCGAATCAGGTTACGATGACGATCAGTTCTGGAGACGTACCCGTTCCTTCATTTCGTATGAATTACAGAATAAAAATGGAGTAGGTAAGATTTTGACTATTAACGTATTAGATATTATAAAGACAGATGATGTCAGCTTTATTCTTAATGGTAAGCCTGCTGAATTAATTTCTAATGAGGGCAAAACCATTCGGTTAAAAGCGATTGATGATGAAGTAATTAGTTTGAAAATTACTGCCCGAAATGGCTTAAACACCCCCCGGTTTTCTCAGATCAGACTCTTAAACCACGAATAAATGATTCATTCCAGAATGGCTAGAAAGGGGATAATTGTTGCCAGAATGAAAAGTGTCCTAGCAACACTATTTAGAGGGTAATGTTGCCAGGAAATTGATTAGAATCCACGAACGTACATACAGTTTATGAAAAAGTTGATAGTAAGAGTTACCTTTTTAATTGCCGCTGTCCTGATGAATTATGTCACTTCGGCGCAGTCCAATTTCAGCAGTAAAGTTATTGGCGTAGGGGTTGTTGTCGCCGACCTCGAGCGTTCGCTGGACTTTTACGTTAATGGCATCGGCATGGTCAAAACGGGCAGTTTCACGATCAATGAAGATTTTGGCAAACGCTCCGGGCTTACGAATGGCGTAGCAGTGGGAGTTACCATTCTGAAACTCGAAAATAGCCCCGAAGCCACCGACTGGAAGCTGATGAGTTTCGGCAAAAAGCCGTCGCATCCGAAGCCAAATCATATTCAGGATGATACGGGCATGCAATACATCACCATTCAGGTAAAAGCGCTGAAACCTATCATTGAGCGGTTAACCCAAATGAAAGTGCCGTTTTTGGGCAGTACACCGACGTCGTTGAATGACAAATCGCACTTTGTGTTTGTACAGGACCCCGACGGTACGTTCATTGAGCTAATCGGGCCACTCGAATAATCCTTCTTATCGCATGCGTTCCATGAAAATCGCCCTTTCTCGTTGTGGTTTGTTGGTCCCCTGGCTTTTGCTGATACAGTTCTCGGCAAAAGCCCAAACGGCTCACAATCCGATCATTTTCGCCGATGTACCGGATATGGCCATGATACGGGTGGGGAATACGTATTACATGAGCAGCACCACCATGCATATGAGTCCGGGCTTGCCAATCATGAAGTCGAAAGATCTGGTCAACTGGGAGATGGTTGGCTATGCTTATGATACGTTAGCGAGTGTCGATGCGCTGAACCTGACCAACGGTAAAAGCACTTACGGACGTGGTTCCTGGGCCAGCAGCCTGCGTTTTCATAACGGAACGTACTACGTTAGCACCTTCGCTCAAACTACCGGTAAGACCTACATCTATACCACCAAAAACATTGAGAAAGGCCCCTGGAAAGCAACTTCGTTTTCACCATCTTACCACGACCACAGCTTATTTTTCGATGACGACGGCCGAACGTATCTGATTTATGGCGCGGGCAAACTCAAAATACTTGAACTAAACGCCGATGCTTCCGGGGTAAAACCGGGCACTACGGAGCAAATACTAATTGAAAACGCCAGTACGCCATCCGGCACGGGCGGGGGCTTGCCCGCTGAAGGATCGCAGCTTTTTAAGGTCAACGGCAAATATTATCTCTTCAACATTACGTGGCCTAAAGGCGGCATGCGAACGGTGGTCATTCACCGCGCGGATAAGCTAACCGGGCCGTGGGAAGGACGAATTGGCCTTCAGGATTTGGGCGTAGCGCAGGGCGGTCTGATTGATACGCCCGATGGGAAATGGTTTGCCTATCTGTTCCGCGATTTTGGTGGTGTTGGGCGTATTCCGTATCTGGTCCCTGTCAAATGGGAAGATGGCTGGCCGGTATTGGGTGTCAACGGCAAAGTACCTGAAACACTTGACCTGCCTGCCAACAAAAGTCTGATTCCGGGAATCGTAGCATCCGACGAATTTACCCGCAAAAAAGGCGAACCCACGTTGCCGCTCGTCTGGCAGTGGAATCATAATCCTGACAACACACTGTGGTCGGTTAATGATCGAACCGGCTATTTACGGCTGAAAACGGGACGTATCGATACGTCGTTTGTGCTGGCCCGAAATACGCTTACCCAACGTACCATCGGTCCGGGATCGTCGGGCTCTATCGCGCTGGACGTATCGAATCTGAAAGAAGGCGATTTTGCTGGTTTGTGTCTGTTGCAAAAAAATTATGGTCTGGTGGGTGTAAAGCGGGAAAATGGGAAAAACCACCTTGTCATGGTCAGTGAGAGTTCGGGCAAGCCGATTGAGGTGCAGCGGGTGCCGATAAATCAGAAAACGGTTTATCTGAAAGCGGAGTGTGATTTCAAAGACCGTAAAGACACGGCTAATTTCTTTTATAGTCTGGATAGCAAAATTTGGACTCATATCGGAGAGCCGCTAAAATTGCCCTACACCCTTCCACACTTTATGGGCTATCGGTTCGGGCTGTTTAATTACGCGACCCAGCAAACGGGCGGCTACGCCGATTTCGATTATTTCCGAATTGCCAACACAATCGTACAGCCTGTAAAAAATTAACGCTCAACCCAATCCTTTATCCAGCTCCTTATGAAAAAGACGTTTTCAACCGCTACGCTTCTCCTGGGCTTACTGTTTATCAGCTTAAACGGATACGCTCAGGATAAGAACTTCTATATTTTTCTCTGTTTCGGGCAATCCAACATGGAGGGGAACGCCAAAATAGAACCGCAGGATACAGTCAATGTAGACAGCCGCTTCCAGGTGATGGAGGCCGTAGACTGTCCAAGCCTGAACCGAAAAATGGGTCAATGGTACACCGCTGTTCCGCCCCTGTGCCGCTGCCGGACCGGACTTACGCCATCCGATTATTTTGGCCGGGAACTACTGGCGAATCTTCCCGAAAAAGCTCGCGTAGGAGTCATCAACGTAGCGGTAGGCGGCTGCAAAATCGAATTATTCGACAAAGATCAGTACGAGTCATACGCTACGACGGTGCCGGGATGGATGAAAAATTTCATTCAAGAATACGGTGGCAATCCATATGGCCGACTGGTCGAGATGGCGAAGCTGGCCCAGAAAGATGGCGTTATCAAGGGCATTCTGCTGCATCAGGGCGAGTCGAATACTGGCGACACGCTGTGGACGAAAAAGGTCAAAGTGGTTTACGATAACCTGATGCACGACCTGAAGCTGAAACCCAGAAAAGTACCGCTGTTGGCGGGCGAAACAGTGAATGCCGATCAGGGTGGTATTTGTGCCAGCATGAACCGAATTATTGCCACGCTACCGCAAACGATCAAAAACGCCCACGTAATTTCCTCAGCTGGCTGTACTGACTCGGCTGATAACCTGCACTTTAATGCCGCTGGCTATCGGGAATTAGGAAAGCGCTACGCCATGCAAATGCTGACGTTGCTGGGGCATAAACCGATTGTAACGAACTAATCACATCATGGGCGGTAGGCCGTTTTAATGTATGCTAAAGTGATTTTAAAGTTGGCTATTATGAACCGATTTTATTTAGGAGATACAGCAGGAAAAGTAACGTGTTTGGTCGCCTTAACCAGTTGGTTTCTGGCGGCTCCCTTTGTTGGAAAAGCTCAGGAAATCATTTCTTTATACCCCGCTGCAGTTCCGAATTCAAAAACCTCAGACGTGCAGGAGTCGGGAGCGGAAACGGGTGTCTTTAAGGGCGTAACCAAACCTACGCTTGAGTACTTTAAACCCAATCCCGCAAAAGCGTCGGGGACTGCTGTGGTAGTTATTCCCGGTGGGGGCTACGGAGTCGTGGTGTATCAGGGCGAAGGCATCAATACGGCCAAAGCGTTGGCCGAAAAAGGCATTGCAGCTTTTGTACTAAAATACCGATTACCCAGCGATGCCATCATGCCCGACAAGAAAATTGGCCCGTTGCAGGATGCTCAGCAAGCCATAAAACTGGTCCGCGAAAACGCCGAAAAGTGGGGTATCGATAAAGCCAAAGTAGGTATTATGGGCTTTTCAGCAGGTGGGCATCTGGCGTCGACGGCGGCTACGCATTTTGACAAGTCGTATATCGAAAATGCCCAAAACACCAGCCTGCGCCCTGATTTTCAGATTCTGGTCTATCCCGTAATTAGTATGCAGGACAGCCTGACACACGGTGGCTCGCACGACAACTTGCTGGGTAAAAATCCGTCGCGGCAGGATGTTGACCTATTCTCCAACGAGTTGCAGGTTCGGGCCAATACGCCACCCACCTACCTGACTCACGCGGCCGATGACAAGCTGGTCGATGTCGATAACAGCATTATCTATTTCGAAAAACTAAGACACCAGAAAGTGCCGGTCGAAATGCACATCTATCCCAAGGGCGATCACGGGTTTATTTTCCGCCATCCCGGCTGGATGGAGCCGCTTTTTGCCTGGATGAAACAGAATAACTGGATAAGCAACTAACCAGGCCTGATTAGCCCGCCAGCGCGAAGTTCGTTCACAAGTAATCTGCAACTCCTAAACACTATACCTATGCTTAAACCCTTAAAAAATCATTTCTGTCTCCTGTGGACTTTTCTCTGCCTTTCAAGCCTGGTGTTAGCTCAGCCTCCAAGAGGCCCGCTGGTAGTATCGCCCCAGGTGAACGCCGATAAATCCATTACGTTCCGTTACCTGGCTCCACAGGCCAAAGACGTAAAGCTAAGCGCGCAGTTTGAAAAAGCGCCCGTTGCCATGACTAAAGATGCGCAGGGCATCTGGAGCGTAACGACCAGCCCCGTCAAACCCGATATCTATCCGTACAGTTTTCAGGTGGATGGTGTAACGGTCATGGACCCAGCTAACGTAGCGTTTTTTCCGAACGAGCGGTTTAAGGCCAGTCTGGTCGATGTTCCCGGCGATACGCCCCTGATTCACGCCATGCGGGACGTACCACATGGTACTATTACGTATGAGTACTACCCGTCGGCGGAGGGCACAACGGGGTCGCTGGTGGTTTATACGCCACCGGGCTACGATCAGTCGCCATCAAAAAAGTATCCCGTTTATTACCTGATCAGTGGCACGACCGATACCGAAGAAACCTTTTTCAAAGTCGGCAAAACGAATCTGATTCTGGACAATCTGATTGCGGAAGGCAAAGCCAAGCCGATGATCATTGTCATGCCCTATGGCAACATAGCGGCCCGCGTAGCCGAACAGAAAGGAGGCTCCAAACCTGCCGACCCAACGGGGCGCGACAATCCCGAAGCGGTAAAACGGGCCAACGATTTTGGTGCCGATTTGACCGGTAATGTTATTCCTTACATCGAGAAAAACTACCGGACTGTGGCCAATCGGGAGAACCGGGCCATCGGCGGATTTTCGCGCGGGGGTGGGCAGACGCTCCGTACCGCTTTCGGCAACATGGACAAATTTGCGTGGGTCTGTGCCTACAGTTCCTACCTGTCGCCAGAGGAAATGGAACGTAGCTACAAACCCATCGTAGACAATTCTGCTAGCACCAATAAGCAACTTAAATTACTGTGGGTGAGCGTCGGTAGCGACGATTTTCTCTACAAAGGCACCGTCGAATTTATGGACTACCTGAAGGCGAAAAACGTGAATTACAAAAGCCTGATCACGAACGGAGGCCACACCTGGATGAACGTCAAAACGTACATTGCCGCAACTACTCCACTTCTGTTCCAATAAGCCAAGCCCTTGTCATGAAACGTATCAACTATCTACTGTCAATCCTGCTTTGCTCGGCCAGTACGGTTATCGCTCAGCAACGGCCGCCGTCTATCAGCTCGCCCGAAGTGCATCCCGACCATAGTATCACCTTCAAATACTTTTCGCGCAAAGCCGAGAAAGTGACCCTGAACGGGGAGTTTCTAAAGGCTCCGGTCGCGATGACGAAAGATACGTCCGGCATTTGGAGCGTTACGGTGCCACCCGTTAAGCCAGACATTTATCCGTATAGTTTCACCGTCGATAGTGTGCAACTCGCCGACCCAAGCAACACGTATATCTTCGCCAATGAACGTTTTAAACGTAGCATTGTCGACGTACCGGGCGATCAGCCGCTGGTTCATTCGCTCCAGAACGTACCGCATGGCAAGGTTAGCTATCGGTATTATAAATCCGGTACGTTGGGAACGACACGTCAATTGCTAGTCTATACGCCACCCGGTTTCAATCCGAACGGTAAGACAAAATACCCAGTCCTGTACCTAATTCATGGTGGATCAGATACTGAAGAAACCTGGACCAAAGTAGGTCGCGCCAACCTGATAGCTGATAACCTGATTGCGCAGAGCAAAGCCAAACCCATGCTGATTGTGATGCCCTACGGAAACGTTCGGCCCGCGCCCATGCCCGATTTCACCAAAGACATGGTCGCTGATATCGTTCCCTTCATTGAGGCCAATTATCCAGTCAACAAAGACAGCCAAAGCCGGGCGGTGGCTGGTTTTTCGGTCGGTGGTGGCCAGACGCTGAACATCGGACTGACCAACACCGACAAGTTCGCCTACATCTGTTCGTATGCGCCCTATACGGCTACAGAAGAGTTTCAGAAAAACTTCGCCAATTGGTCACCTGATGCGGCTAAAATCAATAGTCAGTTGAAATTATTCACCATCAGTGTAGGTACCGAAGATTTTCTCTACGAACCCGTGAAAAAGAACATCGCGATGTTCGAAGAGAAGAAAATCAAGACGAAAAGCTACATCGTTCCCGGAGGCCACACCTGGATGAATTGCAAGCAATACCTGGCTACTACGTTGCAGGAGATATTTAAGTAATGTGAAATTCAAAGTTGTTTTTGTCATCCTGAGCTGGGCGGCCGGTGCCGAACGAAGGATCTTAAAGTATCCTAACGTACGAGTCAGGAAAATTAAAGATCCTTCGTTCGGCACCGGCCG
>NZ_BAAHBD010000009.1:147765-255537 GCF_054776975.1 Spirosoma harenae
TGATAACCTTTTATTCTCACTCAAAACCCAAAAACCCAATGATCGCTAAATCATTAGCTGTACTATTCGCAGCCGCATGCACAAGTTTAACCTGCCTTGCGCAGGGAAGCCAACCAGCTATTGCTGAGGATTTTAAACCCTCTACGCTGAACCAGCCGGGACAGGAATACCCCCAAGTGAACTCTCAGGGCTACGCTCGATTCAAGATTAAGGCCCCTAAAGCCGATAGTGTTCGGGTGAGCTTAGGACTGGGTGGACGAGGAGGTACCATTCTCACCAAAGGGGAAGACGGTTTCTGGACCGGCACCACAGCCGGGCCGCTGGACGAAGGTTTCCACTATTACAACGTAACGATCGATGGAGGAAAGTTTAACGACCCCGGCGCACAGAATTACTATGGTTCCGTTCGGTGGGAAAGTGGCATTGAAATTCCCGCCCACGATCAGGATTTTTATGCATTAAAGGACGTACCACACGGAAATGTGCAGCAGATTCTGTTCCCATCCAAAAGCACCAGTACGTCGCGTCGGGCATTTGTATACACGCCACCGGGTTACGAAAAGGAAAAATCGAAAAAGTATCCGGTACTGTACTTGCAACACGGTTGGGGTGAGGACGAAACGGCCTGGAGTAATCAGGGCCACGCCAACCTGATTATGGATAACCTGATCGCCGAAGGCAAAATCAAGCCCTTTATTATCGTGATGACCTACGGGATGACCAACGAGGTGAAATTTGGCAAGATTAGGGAGTTTAAAATCGAACCCTTTCAAACGGTCGTGGTCGACGAATTGATTCCATATGTGGACGCTAATTTCCGTACGCTGAATAACCGCGACAATCGGGCTATGGCGGGTCTGTCGATGGGCGGCATGGAAACCAAAATGATTACCCTCAATAAGCCAGACGTTTTTGGGTATTACGGTTTACTCAGTGGTGGTGTTTACGCACCGGAAGATCTGAAGGACAAGGCGAAACCAAAGCTTGTGTTTATCAGCTGCGGCAGCAAGGAACGACCCGACGGGGTAACAAAATCGGTAACGGATCTGAAAGGGGCGGGGTACAATGCCGTTTCGTACATCTCCGACAAAACGGCCCACGAATTCCTGACCTGGCGTCGTAGTCTGCATGAGCTTGCTCCATTGCTGTTTAAGTAAAAGATTTCTTTTCGACAGGATTCTCAGGTTTTCTTACACCGAAGCTATTTAAACTTTATTTAACCGTTGCTTTTGTCATTCTGACGAAGGAAGAATCTTACAGTTTACTAACTCATCTGCTTGGATGCCTTAAGATTCTTCCTTCGTCAGAATGACAAAAGCGCTTAGTCAAACTACCGTAAAAGTTCAAACAGGCCTTCCGGAAATCCTGTCAAAAAATATTCCCTTAGAAGATGATGAAAAGTTTATTTCTAAAAAGCCAGTACATAGCCATTGCCGTGATCCTAGGATCAACGGCTTATGCGCAAACCATCGACAAAGAAATGCCCAAAGGATTCGATCAGGTGCGTACGGGCATTGCCACGGGTAAATTGGATTCGATTCAGTACGAATCTAAAACCGTGGGTACTACCCGTAAAGCATT
Source organism: Spirosoma harenae (assembly GCF_054776975.1). Taxonomy (NCBI): domain Bacteria; kingdom Pseudomonadati; phylum Bacteroidota; class Cytophagia; order Cytophagales; family Cytophagaceae; genus Spirosoma; species Spirosoma harenae. Next base: position 149,347 of record NZ_BAAHBD010000009.1, read on the forward strand.
GGTGTATACGCCACCGGGTTATTCCAAAAAGAAAAAGTATCCCGTTCTGTATCTGTTGCACGGCATCGGTGGTGATGAAAAAGAATGGCTCAAGGGGGGAAACCCACCTGTAATCCTGGATAACTTATACGCCGACAAAAAACTCGAACCCATGATCGTGGTGATGCCAAACGGACGCGCCATGAAAGACGACCGGGCAGTTGGTAACATCTTCGACAAAGACAAAGTCGAAGCGTTCGCTACGTTTGAAAAAGATTTGCTGAATGATCTGATCCCGTTCGTCGAGAAAAAATATTCGACCCTAACTGATCGCGAACACCGCGCCATTGCCGGGCTATCGATGGGGGGCGGACAATCGCTGAATTTTGGGCTGGGGAATCTGGATAAATTCGCCTGGGTCGGTGGGTTTTCGTCGGCTCCCAACACGAAGCCCCCGCAGGAACTGGTGCCCAATCCGACAGACGCCAAAAAGAAGCTGAAACTGCTCTGGATTTCCTGTGGCGACAACGACGGCCTGATTACGTTCAGCAAGCGTACGCATGACTACCTGTATCAGAACGACGTACCGCATATTTATTACGTTGAACCGGGCGTCCATGATTTCAAAGTCTGGAAAAACGGGCTTTACATGTTCTCCCAATTTCTGTTCAAGCCGGTTGACGTATCATCCTTAACCAAATACACGCTCCTAGGCTCACCGGCGTCTACCAACATTCGGAATGCCAAATACCCGCAGATTTTACCGGACAATCGGGTTGTCTTTCGGGTGAAAGCCCCGGATGCTCAAAAGGTACAGATCGATCTGGGCAAGAAATACGACATGGTGAAAGATACAGCCGGATTCTGGAACGTAACCACTGATTCCGTCAGCCGGGGCTTTCACTATTATTCCTTGCTCATTGACGGATTACCTACAGCTGACCCTGCGAGTGAAACGTTTTACGGCATGGGCCGAATGGCCAGCGGCATTGAAATTCCCGACAAAGACGGTGACTACTTTGCCATGAAGGACGTACCACATGGCGACATCCGTATTAAACGTTACCTGTCGAAAGCGTCGAATACCTGGCGGGAAATGTACGTATATACCCCACCGGGCTATGACCAATCGAGCAACAAATACCCGGTGCTGTATCTCCTGCATGGTGGGGGCGAAGATCAGCGTGGATGGTCAACGCAGGGCAGAACGGGCCTTATCCTCGACAACCTGATTGCGGAAGGCAAAGCTAAACCGATGGTGATCGCGATGCTTGATGGAAACATGACTATGCAGGGCGGACTGGCCGGTTTCAACGAGAATGTGCTACGTTCCTTTGAGAGTGAATTGAAGCAGGGAGCCATTCCGTTTGTGGAAAGCAATTTTCGGGTAGCTGCCGATGCCAAGAACCGGGCGCTCGCCGGTTTGTCGATGGGTGGTTTGCAGACGCTTTATGCAGGCATCAAGAATACCAATCTGTTCTCGTCGCTGGGCGTGTTCAGTTCGGGCTGGTTTGCCAATAATCCCAAGCTGTCGGACCCGCAGTATGCCTTCATGAAAGACAATGCCAGCACGATCAACAGCAACCTGAAAAACCTCTGGATTTCGATGGGCGGGAAGGAAGATATCGCTTATCAGAACTGTCAGGTTATGATGAAAAAGTTTGATGAGCTGGGCGTCAAATACAACTACAGCGAATATGCTGGCGGCCACACCTGGCCGGTCTGGCGGCACGACCTGTTCATGTTTGCACCGTTGCTGTTTAAATAACTAGTTAACTAAACCCCCAATTTTTACCATGAAAACGTTATTCTTTGCTCTATTCTTATCAATTGTCAGCTTGACAGCATTTGCCCAAAACCCAATTGATGGTAACTGGAAAGGCAGTCGTGAAACGGCAAACGGCACTTTTGACGTAAACTATACCTTTAAAGTAGAAGGTAACAAATTGACAGGAACATGGAAGACTCAATTTGGAGAGGCACCATTACAAGAAGGCACTGTTGATGGCAAAAAGATTTCGTACACTATCACGCTCAACGACCGTAAAATGAGCTACACGGGCGAGTTAGTTTCTGATAAAGAGATAGTTGTAAAAAGTGAGCGTGGTGAGATGAAGCTTGCCAAGCAGTAAGGAAATGGTACCCTTTACTTGCGCAAAAATCAGCCAGCTAAAGGGTACTTTCATTTTTTAAGGCGGTTTGAATAGATTTTTAATCGTCTCAAAGTCAACCGTATATCTCAATGGTTTTACTAAGAAATCTCAGGGCTATCAGCACGGCCATTTTCATGATGGGAACGGTCTCCGGATTTTCCCAATCTGTTCCTTCGTTAAAAGACGCGTTTAAAAAAGATTTTGGCATCGGAACGGCGCTCAACAACGCCCAGATTGAGGAACGTGACCCTCAAACGACGGAGTTTATTGCCCGGCAGTTCAACATGGCGACGCCCGAAAACATCATGAAGTCGGCGCTGATTCATCCGAAGTGGGATACGTACGATTTTTCCATGGGCGATAAACTGGTTGAGTTTGGCAAGAAGCACAACATCAAAATCAATGGGCATACGCTGATCTGGCACAGTCAATTACCGCCCTTCATTCGCGGAATTCGTAGTCAGGATTCCATCCGAACCTTTTTTACGGAGCATATCAAAACAGTTGCTGGACACTATAAAGGCAAGGTTTTTTCGTGGGACGTCGTGAATGAAGCCCTTAATGAGGACGGTACGTTGCGGAAGTCCGTTTTTCTGCAAAACCTCGGCGACAATTACATTACAGAAGCCTTTCGACTGGCTCAGGAAGCCTCGCCCGGTACGGAGCTGTATTACAATGATTACAACAACGAACAACCTGCCAAACGCGCGGGCTGTATTACGCTGATCAAGAAAATACAGGAGGCTAAGGTACGTATTGATGGCGTAGGCATTCAGGGCCACTGGCACGTTGGGAAAGTACCGCTGAAAGACATCGAAGAAAGCATTCTTCAGTACGCGGCCCTGGGTATGAAGGTCATGTTTACGGAACTGGATATCGAAGTCCTGCCGCGAAATTTTCAGGGTGCCGATGTGGGACAACGCATGACGGCGAACGAACAGTCAAATCCCTATACAGCGGGTCTGCCCGACAGTGTCCAGCAGCAATTAGCCGCTGATTACGAAGCTCTTTTCAAGCTATTTCTCAAACACAAAGACAAAATTACCCGGGTGACGTTCTGGGGTGTCAACGATGGGCAGAGCTGGCTAAACAACTGGCCCATCAGAGGCCGAACCAATTACCCGCTGCTCTTCGACCGGAACAATCAGCCTAAACCAGCTTTCGAAAAAGTCATTGCGTTGACGAAGTGAAAGCGGAGCTAAGTCCATGATATATTATCCACTGCCCGTCTTCTCTAATTTCTGGAACGACGCTACAGTTTAGCCAGCCGCTGATATCTCAGTTGAGACTACTAGGGCTATGGATTATTTTCTTTTAACTATCAATGAGTCAAATTCTTATGAAACGAACCTACACGACACTTGCCCTTATTGCTTGTTCACTGACCGCTTTTGCACAATCTAATAAGACGCCCAAAGATCAGCCACTAGTGTCGCACATCTACACAGCTGACCCTTCTGCCCATGTTTTTAACGGTAAGATTTACATCTACCCATCGCACGACATTGACGCCAAGGATGTTAAAGAAGACGATGAAGGTGGCCATTTCGCCATGCGTGACTACCACGTGCTATCGATGGACAAGATTGGTGGACCCGTTAAAGACAACGGTGTAGCGCTCGATATTAAAGATATTCCGTGGGCGGGTCGTCAGCTTTGGGCACCTGATGCTACGTATAAGAACGGAACGTATTACCTCTATTTTCCAGTAAAGGATAAGCAGGACGTGTTCCGTATCGGTGTGGCAACCAGCAAAAGTCCGACCGGGCCATTCAAACCAGAAGCGGAACCCATCAAAGGCAGCTACAGCATCGACCCCGCCGTATTTCAGGATACTGACGGAAAGGCATATTTGTATTTCGGAGGTATATGGGGTGGCCAGTTACAGCGCTGGGAGGGTAACAACTATGATCCTAAAGGGGCGTTGAAGCAAAAAGACCAGGTGGCCTACCTGCCCCGCGTCGCCCGATTGAGCGCCGATATGAAGTCGTTTGCAGAGCCCGTTCGGGAGGTGCAGCTACTGGATAAGGATGGCAAACCGTTTTTGGAAAAAGACAACGACAAGCGGTTTTTCGAAGCGGCCTGGCTGCACAAATACAAGGGTAAATACTACTTCTCGTATTCCACCGGCGATACGCACAATCTTTGTTACGCCATCGGCGACAATCCATATGGCCCTTTTACATACCAGGGAATTCTACTAAAACCCGTTCTTGGCTGGACGAATCACCATTCCATCGTGCAGATAGATAACAAATGGTACCTGTTCTACCACGATGTCCAGCTCTCTGGAAAGACCCATCTGCGGAATGTGAAAGTAACTGAACTGACGTATAATTCAGATGGTACGATTAAGATTATTGACGCGTATAAGTAGCGGTTTACCCCTAAAGGGGACTTTGTTCATTTGCGAATTAAGTCCCCTTTAGGGGATTTAGGGGTGAAATCGACTTAAAAACCTAAATCATTTCCTCATGAATAGACGAATCGCCTATACCCTGATTGCCTTATCCGTTGCCTTTGTGGCACCCGAAAAAGGGTTGAAAGATTATTACAAGGCTTATTTCCCGATTGGCGTGGCTGTCAGCCCACGTATGGTACAGCCCGGACCGGATGCGGAGTTTATTAAAACTCAGTTTAACAGCATGACGCCCGAAAATGCGATGAAAATGGGCCCAATTCATCCAGAAGAGAATCGCTACAACTGGAAAGATGCAGACGCCATCGCTGATTTTGCCCAGCAAAACAACATCAAACTACGGGGACATACCCTCTGCTGGCACAATCAGACCCCTCGCTGGTTCTTCACCGACTCCACCGGCAAAACCGTTAGCCGGGACGTACTGCTCGCCCGTTTAAAGCAGCACATCACCGACGTAATGGGTCGCTACAAAGGGAAGATTTACGCCTGGGACGTTGTGAATGAAGCCGTTCCTGACACCGGAACTGGTATCTACCGCAAATCGAAATTTTACGAAATCATCGGCGAGGATTACATCGAAAAAGCGTTCCAGTACGCTCACGAGGTCGACCCGTCTGCGCAACTGTTCTATAATGATTACAATACCGAAAATGCCTCAAAACGGGAACGCATCTACCAACTGTTGAAGAAACTGAAAGATAAGAAAGTGCCTATCAATGGAGTCGGCTTACAGGCTCACTGGTCTATCTACGAACCTACTGCGCAGGAGCTGGAAGAATCGATCAACAAATTCGCTAGTCTGGGGCTAAAGATTCAGTTTACGGAAGTAGACATGTCGGTGTATCCTAAAGAACACGAGCGACGAGCCCGGCGGGATACGGACAAAAGCGAGTTTACGGCGGAAATGAATGATAAGCAGGCGGCTCAGTACAAAATGGTATTCGATATCTTCCGCAAGCACCGCGACAAAATCACTGGCGTTACATTCTGGAACCTGACCGACCGCTATTCCTGGCTGGACAATTTCCCCGTTCCGGGCCGCAAAGATTACCCTTTACTGTTCGATCAAAATGGCCAGCCCAAGAAAGCCTATGAGAGCGTTGTGAAATTCTAAATAGCTAATAAGGCACCTAATTGATACATTTTGTGTGTGGGTAATTAAAGAGGATTTTAATGTTCAGCTATCTTTTGAACGAATAGCAAGAATGTAACATAGCCAAAGAATCGTGTAACATGCTTTTGCTGTGTTTTGCATTATATCAACATAAATTTGTTCTCAATGATTACGCTTCTCTATGGTTTACTAAATAAAGTACTAACGACCTCACTTGTTACCAGTAATTTATTGAAAACCAAAACGGGGCTTTTTTGTGGTTTTTAATTTAAGGATAAGTTGAGTAGAAACATAGGCTGACTCGATTTTTACAAAAAACTTCAAGTTAACCAGCAAGCTATTTGTTCAGAAAAAACGGTGTACCTATTTACGTTATCCTTCATTTTTAACTTTATACTTATCAAGCCTTCCCTTTCAGCCTATGCATAGACAAGCATATTAAATAAAAAAGTCAGTAATGTTGGCGCATTACTGACTGGTAAGTACCCCCAATTTTCGGCTAGAAAAATCATCCTAATAGGATGTAGGGATTTTTTTGTCTGTATTAAAAAAACAAACCCTTAAAATTATGATAAATCAATTACAAAATCATGTTTTGCTGCTAAAACACATACGGCCAGGGCTCAACCTGCTTCTGGTGATGTACTGCCTGATAACAACCGCCTGGGCAAAGGTTGCTGATCAACCTATTACGGGCACTGTACGGGATGAAAAAGGTGATCCTTTGGTGGGCGTAAACATTCAGATTAAAGGAACAACACGCGGTACTGCCAGCGATGCTCGGGGCACTTACCGGATTGATGTCCCCAATGCCAATTCAGTACTGGTGTTCAGTTATATCGGGTATAAGAGGCAGGAAATAACCGTTGGTAATCAGTCATCCATTAATGTATCGCTGGAATCTGATGCCGGGTCATTGGAAGAGGTGGTCGTGGTGGGGTATGGTACTCAGAAACGATCTTCTCTGACGGGTGCTGTATCGACCGTTACGCCTAAAGAAATTACGGCGCTCCCTGTGCCTAACGTAGCCTCTGCGCTTCAGGGACGCGTCCCCGGTGTTTCGGTAGTGAACAACGGTGGTCCTGGTTCATCGCCTATCGTTCAGATTCGCGGTATTGGGTCAATTAGTTATGGGTCGGGGCCATTATACGTGATCGACGGCGTGCCGACTGGCGATTTAAATAGCTTTAATACAAATGACATTGAGTCGCTGGAAGTATTGAAAGATGCCAGCTCGGCGGCTATTTATGGATCGAGGGCGGCCAATGGGGTCATTCTGATTACCACTAAAAAAGGTGGCCGCGATAGCAAAATTCGGGTAACTCTTGACACATATGTTGGTACCCAAAGTGCCAGTCATAAAATTGATGTGCTTAATCGTGATCAGTATGTGCAATACGCTAAAGCCCTGACATCCAATGCGGGAATAGCCCTGCCATCGCGCTTGAACAATCTTAATACCCCAATTTACGACGGGGCTACGCAAACCTTTGCTCAAACCGAAACCAACTGGCAGAATGAGCTATTCCGCAATGCCCCTATTGCCCAGCATCAATTATCGCTATCGGGCGGTAACGCCGTTTCGCGATTCTTTGCGTCGGGTAGCTATTTCAAGCAGGATGGTATTATGCGGGGCACAGATTTCGAACGGGGTTCTCTTCGGTTGAACTCCGATCATCAGGTCGCTAAATTCCTATCAGTTGGGCAGACACTCACAGCCGCTTATAGCAACCAACGGGGCGAAACTACCGGTGACCGGTCGCAACTAATGCACGCGATCCGGATGATGCCCTACTGGCCGACAATGGACCCAACCAAAGTAGGTGGATTCAGTGCACCAACAGCGGCCGATGGTTCGGATCCAGAAAACCCACTTCGTGCCCCAGCGATGGACATTACCCGAACGAAGTTTCTGAAAGCCTTTGCTACCATCTATGCGGATGTGAAACTGACCAGTTATTTGAAATACCGATTTAATTATGGCGTTGACTTAGGCTTTTCAAACGGCAGTACGTTTAACCCAATCTATAATGATGGCTACGTACAGCGGAGTTCGGCGACTGTTTCTCAGGTTCGCAATACCAATATTGCTCAGACCATTACCAATCAGCTTACGTTTGATAAATCATTTGGTAAACACAATCTGAGCGTATTGGCCGTTGCGGAAACCCAGAAAGTACTATCGACTGGTTTGACTGGATCGGGTACCCGACCCAACAATGATTTAGATGTAATTCAGGGGGTTAGTAACCCGGCTATCACTAGTACCCGTGGCGAAACTGATCTGATTTCGTATGTCGGTCGGGTCAATTATGATTTCGATGGGAAGTATTTGATAAGTGCTTCGATTCGGCGGGATGGTTCGTCGCTGTTTGCACCGGGGAATAAGTGGGGAAACTTCCCTTCGGCCTCCGTAGGCTGGCGTATCAACCAGGAAAACTTTATGAAAAGTATGCCCAATCTTTCTGAGCTGAAGCTGCGGGCCAGCTACGGAAAAACGGGCTTCAACGGAATTGCTAACTATGCCTGGCAGTCGCTTGTATCGGCCGATGCCACGGCCTATCCGTTCGGCTCGGCCAACAGTCTGGGCTCATACTTCAACTCATTGGGTAATACAGAACTGAAATGGGAAACTACCGACATGGTGAACGTAGGCTTAGATGTTGGCCTGTTCAATAACCGGATCACCTTTACTGGTGAAGTATATAACCGGTTTACGGATGGACTTATTCTAGGCATCCCCATTCCTAACTCGATTGGCTATAGTAATGCTCCTGTGGCTAATATAGGTAGCATGAAAAACTGGGGCTACGAATTTCAGGCGGGCTATAATTACGCCAAAGGCGATTTTCGCTGGAACCTGTCGGCTAACATTGGTATCACCCGCAACCGAGTTTTAAGTATGGCAACACCAACAGGAAATATTTATGCCGGATCGAATGCGGACTACGGTGGATCTGACATTACCAAAACCGAAGCGGGACAACCAATTCAGTCGTTTTATGGCTACGTAGTGGAGGGCATATTTAAATCAGTTGATGAAGTATATAGCGCCCCGGTTCAAAACAGACCTGCTACGCGTGATGCCGATAATCCGGCCAAAAATACCTCAGCTGGTGATATTCGCTTTAAAGACATAAATGGCGATGGGAAGATTGATGCCGCTGACCGCACGTACCTGGGAAGTTATCTGCCTAAATTCAACTACGGAGCCAACTTTAGTGGTACGTATAAAAACTTCGATTTTACGTTGTATCTGCAGGGAACCTACGGCAACAAAATCTATAACGGTACCAAAGTCGTTACCCAGGGAATGTTACGTCTGTTCAACGCGGGTCCGGACGTGCTAAATGCCTGGACGCCCACCAACATGAATACGAATATACCACGGGCGGTAGCAGGTGATCCGAACAACAACAGCCGTACATCGGATCGGTTTATTGAAGATGGCTCGTACATGCGAATCAAAAATCTGACCATTGGCTATTCAATTCCTACCAAAGTTCTGGGTGGCCTGACCAGTAATGTGGTGAACAAAGTACGGGTGTACGTATCGAGCCAGAACTTGCTGACCTTGACCAAATACACGGGCTATGATCCGGAAATTGGTTCGCGCAACGGAACCCTGTTACGCAGTGGCATCGACTACGCCAACTATCCGCAGGCCCGTACTCTGCTGGCTGGACTTCAGATCACATTTTAACTGACTTAACGAACTTAAATCATACGTTTTCTATCTATGAAAAGGCACTATTTCTCAACCGGCGTTTTGCTGATTGGCCTGGCCGTTGGGTGTAATGAAAAGAACCTGGATCAGCTAAACCCAAATGCGGTTACCACCGACAGTTATTTCCAGACGGATATCCAAATCAAGAGTGCCGTCAATGGAGTTTATGCGGCTCTTCAATCCACAAACCTGGTCGCCCGCGAGTGGTTCTTTACCCACGATCTGCGTTCTGACGACGTAGCGGCCGGTGGTGGCCAGCTCGAAACCCCTCGTAACCAGTTGTTATTGGGTGTTCAGAGTACCGATAATGGACTGGTAAGCTCTGTCTGGACAGGTGCGTACCGGGTTATTCACCGAGCCAACGTGGTGATCGACAAGGCATCCGCTTCGAAAACATTAACGGCTGCCGTATCGAATCAGGCCGTTAGCGAAGCGAGATATCTACGCGCCTGGTCCTATTTCGAATTAGTAAGTATGTGGGGTGGTGTTCCGCTCTACAAAAATTATGTTACCTCCATTGCCGGATCGTTACCCCGCTCCTCAGAGGCTGATGTTTATGCCTTCATTATTGCCGATCTGAAAGCGGCTCAGGATGCCCTTCCAGTTACCTATGATGCGGCTAATCAGGGCCGCGCTACCAAAGGAGCGGCTCAGATGCTACTGGCTCGGGTGTACCTCCAACAGGGTGATTATGCTAATGCGAAGACGGAACTTCAGAAAATTATCAGCTCTGGAACCTATGCCCTGGTCGATGAATACAATGATAATTTTATCGAAGAGACCGAGTTTAATAAAGAGTCGATCTGGGAAGTGAATTTCTTACCATCGGGCGGTACGTTCAACTGGAATGGTGATGCTGACGGGGCGTCAGCAGGTGAAGAAACGGTTCGGACGCAGGAATATTCGGGCATTGGCTGGCGGAATATTATTCCGTCGAACAGCCTGCTGGCTGAATTTGAAAAGACCAGTAAAGGCGATGCCAAGACTGATCCTCGTTATGCGAAATCGGTGTATACCACTGGGGATAAATACAATAACGGTCAAACTACCCTGACTGACGAAGTACAGAATGGTAATAGCTCAACCGTAGATGGCAAAGTACAAAAAATAAGCTGGCGGAAATTTACCCTGATGTATAAAGCCGGTGTTTCCACAACGGGTGGTATTAACCAGAGGATTATGCGCTATGCCGAAACGCTGCTGGCGATGGCGGAGTGCGAAAACGAGTTGGGTAACCTGACCAGCGCCGTTTCGTATCTGAACATGATCCGCAATCGACCCAGCGTTGCCATGCCAACGTACCCAACGGCTAACTATCCTGTATCGACCAAAGATCAGGTATTTGATGCGATTGTTCACGAACGTCGGATAGAGTTAAATGGTGAAGAAATCCGCAACCGGGATATTTTGCGCTGGCGGAAATTAGGCAAATTGAAAACCGAACCGATTTCTTATTTCCAGAAAGGTAAACATGAATTACTGCCGATACCGCAACAGGAAATTGACAATAATCCGAATATCGGCGTAAAAGGCCAAAATCCTGGTTATTAGGCATTTTTGGATAGGTAGGTTATCAGACAATGACACCGGAGTTTCTGGTGTCATTGCTATATTACGGGAATTAACAGACGATTTTTATGAGACGGTTGTGGCTAGGAATGATCTGGATAGGTTTGTTGAGCAGCTTGTTAATGGCTTGTCAACCGGCAAGTCCAACCCGGTTTGAGCGACTATCCAGCGATCATACGCACGTAACGTTTACGAATAAACTCACTCCGTCCGAACAATTGAATGGGTTCACATTCACCAACTTCTACAATGGTGGGGGCGTTGGCGTTGGCGATGTGAACAACGATGGCTTTGCGGATTTGATCTTTACGGGCAATCAAATTAGTTGTCGGTTGTACTTGAATCAGGGAAAACAAGGGAAAGATGCTTTTCAATTTGAGGATATTACCGAACCTGCCGGACTAACTACTGATCGCTGGTGTTCAGGCGTTTCGATGGTTGACATTAACCAGGATGGCTGGCTGGATATTTATATTTCGGTTGCGAGCCACCCAACGCTGAAGCATACCGAGAATTTGCTATTTATCAATCAGGGAGTCAAATCTGGAAAGCCGGTTTTTAAGGAAATGGCGGCTGAGTATGGCCTGGCCGATCCTGCTTTCACCACCCAATCCGCTTTTTTCGACTATGATCTCGACGGTGATCTGGATGTATTTCTGCTCAATACGGCTCCCGATTTCCAAAACCCTGCCCACGTTCGTCCGGTCGTTTCTGATGGATCACATCCGAGTACAGGTAAATTGTATCGAAACGAAGGGACTAGTAGCCCCAAAGGGCATCCGGTTTTTAAAGACGTATCGAAAGAGGCTGGAATAACCTATGATGAGCTAGGTTTAGGTCTGGTAATTAGTGATTTGAACAAAGATGGGTATCCCGATATATACTGTTCCAATGACTTTACCAGCAGTGATATCTTATATCTGAACGATGGAAAAGGGCATTTTACCAATGCCATCAAGCAATCAATGGCTCATACCAGTATGTACGGAATGGGCGTCGATGCCGCCGATCTGAACAACGATGGCTTGCCCGATCTGATGCAATTAGACATGCTTCCCAAAGATAATAACCGTCTTAAAATGATGCTGAGTGGACAGGATTATGACCGGAAGCAACTGAGCATTTCACCCCAGTTTGGGCATCAGATGCAATACATGCGTAACTGCTTACAGATGAACTTAGGGGCGGTTGCCCCGAGCCCTCTGCCCTCTGCCCCTTTATTTTCCGAAGTTGGCTTGATGGCGGGCGTGGCACAAACGGATTGGAGTTGGGCAGCCTTACTCGCTGATTTTGACAATGATGGCTGGAAAGATATGTACATTACCAACGGCTATCGGAAAAACGTGACCGACCGGGATTTTATCACGTTTACCGAAGATTTTTCCGGGTTTGGAACAACCGAATACAATACCAAAAAACGTCTGGAACTACTCGATAAAGTGCCTGAGATTCCACTGTCTCATTATGCGTTTCGAAATAAGGGTACTGGCTCATTCGATGACGTGTCTCAAAATTGGGGACTCCACGATGAGTCGTATGCAAACGGGGCTGCTTACGCGGATTTCGACAATGACGGTGACCTGGATTTGGTTGTTAATAACGTCGATGGCGAGGCCTTTGTGTATCGAAATCAGAGTCGGGAACAAGACCCCACGAAACATTATCTAGCCATCAGTCTACAAGGCGACTCCCTAAACCGACAGGGAGTTGGAGCGACGGTAACGCTCTGGTCGGGCGGGACTATGCAATACGGCGAGTTATCCCTTGTTCGTGGGTATTTGTCCTCCGTAGAGCCAAAATTACACTTTGGGCTAGGTAGCCACACTAAAATTGACTCGTTGCGTGTCAGATGGCCCGATGGACGCGTGGAAGTTAAACGTAACTTACTTGCTGATCAGATAATTACGCTAACGCACTCACGGGCTTCGGTCAGCAATAAACGTAGCCCATCCGTTCCGACCAAACCGTTATTTGCGGATGTCACGACGAATTATCCGATTGATTTTGTTCATGTCGAGTCAGACTTTGTCGATTTCAAACAGACAGCGGCCATGCACAAAATGCTATCCCGTTCGGGCTTTGCACTGGCGGTCGGCGATGTAAATGGCGATGGCTTAGACGATTGCTTTCTGGGCAGTTCCTACCGGGGAAATCCGGCCTGCCTCTTCTGGCAAACGGCTTCCGGTACTTTTGCGAAACATCCGTTTCCGGCTATAACTGAGCAGGAAGCGACGAGTGCTTTGTTTTTTGATGCCGACGGGGATAAAGATCTGGATTTATATGTGGTATATGGAAGTAACGAGCGTCCAGAGAGCGAGAAAGCCTTTTATCAGGATCAATTGTATCTCAATGATGGGAAAGGCGCTTTCAGTCAGGCATCCGCCGGAACATTACCCGATGTTTCGGGCAGCGGTTCCTGCGTAGTCGCTACTGATTTTGACAAAGATGGCGATCTGGATTTGTTTGTTGGCGGTCGTCAGATACCCGGCCGTTATCCATTGCCCGCTCGTAGTTATCTTCTTCGAAATGAGCGGTCGGCGCAGGGGAATCGCTTCATCGATGTCACCCAGCAGGTATGCCCCCAACTCATGCAGGCCGGTATGGTATGCTCCGCGCTTTGGTCTGATTATGACCGCGATGGCTGGGATGACCTGGTACTGGCTGGGGAATGGATGCCGCTAACTATGTTTAAAAACACCAAGGGATCATTTCAGGCCACCTCGCCAATTCAAATCCCCAATTCATCGGGCTGGTGGAATTGCCTCGCTCAGGGTGATTTTGATCAGGATGGTGATCTGGATTACATTGCCGGAAATGAAGGGCTGAATACGTTGTACCGACCTTCTGAAAAGGAACCCGTCAAATTGATAGCTCGTGATTTTAATAATGACGGCACAATTGATCCGCTGATGGGATACTACATAAATGGGGTATGCTATCCGGCCGTACCGCGCGATGCCCTGAACCAACAGGTGATTCAATTCCGACGAAAATACCAGCGATTTGCCGATTACGCAGCAGTTACCTTCGATGAACTACTCTCCGACGACGATCGGAAAGGAGCCTATCAGGTCCAGGCAACGTATCTGGAAAGTGCGTATATTGAAAATCTAGGTCAGGGAAAATTTGCTATTCACGCCTTACCGCAGCTCGCCCAGGTTGCCCCTGTATACGGCATTGTTGCCCACGATTTCAATCAAGACGGCCACCTGGATATAGTATTGACAGGAAATTTCTACCCTAACGAAGTTAATATGGGCCGCCAGGATGCCTCGGTAGGTGCAGTATTATTGGGCGATGGCCGTGGTCATTGGAAATCGCTTAACCCCACCGAAAGCGGTCTGCTAATTCGCGGAGATGCCCGATCGTCTGTGTTACTGGTTGCACCAAACCAAAAAAAGTGCCTACTTACAGCCATCAACTCACAAGGGTTAAGAATAAATCGTTGTATTTCACTATAGCCTGTAAACGATCCTGTCCTGAAAAGTCACCAACGTAAACTATTCGCTCATTCACTTAAAAATCCATGAAAACACAATTTATATCACTCTTAATCAGCTTACTTGTCATTCCCGCTCTGGCTCAGAACAAGGTAACGGTCAACCCGGAAGAAGCGAATGTAACCATAAACCGACACATCTATGGGCACTTTGCCGAACACCTTGGCCGCTGTATCTACGGTGGGTTTTACGTAGGCGACAATAACAAAACGATCCCCAACAAAAACGGGGTTCGTCTGGATGTAGTCGAGGCTTTGAAGAAGATGAAAATCCCGAATCTGCGGTGGCCGGGCGGATGCTTTGCCGATACCTATCACTGGAAAGACGGTATTGGTCCGAAAGCCAAACGCCCAAAAATCGTGAACACCTGGTGGGGGGGCGTAACAGAAGATAACAGCTTTGGCACGCACGACTTCCTGAACATGTGCGAATTACTGGGCACAGAGCCCTATCTGACCGGGAATGTCGGCAGTGGCACTGTACAGGATTTAAGTGACTGGGTGCAATATGTCAACTTTCCAACCAACAGCCCCATGTCAGGTCTGCGGCAGCAGAACGGGCGGGAAAAGCCCTGGAACGTCAAATTCTGGGGCATAGGCAATGAAGCGTGGGGCTGTGGGGGCAACATGAAGCCCGATTATTACGCCAATGTTTACCGGCAGTACAGCACTTTTATGAACGGGCAGGTGGGTAAGGACAAGATTTTCCGGATTGCGTCAGGGGCCAGTGACGACGACTACAACTGGACTGAAACGCTGATGAAAAATATTCCGCTCACTCTGCTCGAAGGCTTAGCCGTGCACCATTATTCGGTGTTTGGCTGGAAACCGAATGAGAAAGGATTAGCCACCCAATTTACCGAAACTGACTACGCCCACACAATGCATGAAGCTCTGAAAATGGATGAGTTCCTGACGAAGCACTCGGCCATCATGGATAAATATGACGCGCAGAAAAAGGTGGCGCTGGTAGTTGATGAGTGGGGTTCATGGTATGAAGTCGAACCAGGTACGAATCCAGGTTTTCTCTATCAGCAAAATACCATACGTGATGCGGTGCTGGCCGGGACCACGCTCAACATATTCCACAAGCACGCAGATCGGGTACGTGTAGCGAATTTAGCGCAGGCTATCAACGTATTACAGGCAGTTATCCTGACTGATGGCCCTAAGATGCTGCTAACGCCGACCTATCACGTGATGGAAATGTACAGCGTTCACCAGGACGCAACCCTGCTGCCTGTCGACGTAAAAGCTGAGGACTATAAAGTGGGCGACTACAAACTGCCCGCCGTATCGGTGTCGGCTTCGCGTGACAAAGCAGGGAAAACGCATGTCTCGCTGGTTAATATCGACGCGGGTAAACCACAGACTATAACCGTCAATTTGAAAGGGATTAACGCGAAAACCGTATCTGGCCGCATCCTCACCTCAGCGAAAGTGCAAGACCACAATACGTTTGCCCAACCGAACAAAGTAAAGCCTGCGCCTTTTACTGGCGCCAAACTGGACGGGGATGAACTATCCGTAACTTTACCTCCGGTGTCGGTAGTGGTACTTGAACTGTAATGACCTGTCCGCGATCAATATGAATCCAGCTTGCGGCAGCGTATAGCCAAAGGCTGATTAGTGATCAGTTTTCAGTAAACGATTGCCGGAATGCTAACGGCGTAAGCTGAGTCTTTGCCTTAAATAACTTACTGAAGGATTGCTGGTGCTCAAAGCCTAGCGCAAAGGCGATTTCGCCCACTGAAAGGTCAGTGGTGGATAATTGCTCTTTCGCCCGCTCAATGAGCTTTTCATGAATGTGCTGCTGGGCGGTTTGCCCAGTCAGCACTTTTAATAAACTGCTCAAATACTTCGGTGAACTATGTAGAGCCTCAGCGAGATAGTGAACCGTTGGCAAACCGTTTTTCAGCAACCCATCCTGGCGAAAATAGTCTGTCAATACATCTTCCAACCGGGCCAGAATCGCGTGACTACTGATCTTTCTGGTAATAAATTGACGATGATAGAATCGCTCAGCATAGCCTAGCAGGGTTTCCAGCTGAGAGATGATGATTCCCTGGCTAAACGTGTCCATATTGGCCTGATATTCCCGCCAGATCGTGTCAATGATGGTATTTATGACCGTCTCTTCTTTATCAGAAAGAAACAGGGCTTCGGCCACCGAATAGTCAAAGTACTCGTATTGTTTGATAGCTTTAGCCAACTGTGTATTCCACAAAAAGTCTGGATGAATCAGGAGCATCCAACCCGAACGCTGACTGGTCGGGTCCGGGTCCGGCTCAATTCGAAATACCTGATTAGGCGCAATGAAAAACATGACACCTTCGTCAAAATCGTATTCCTGCTGACCGTATTTAAGTTTGGCAGCCATGCCCCGTTTGATGGAAATCTGGTAAAAATCCAGTACCCAGCTGATTGAACTCATCTCCGGTGTCCGTTGGATGGCGCTGTAATCGACCACGCTGATAAGTGGGTGTTCGGGTTTGGGCAGGCCCCTGAGCCGGTGAAACTCGCTGATGGTTTTAATACGCTGAATGGTTGACATGACTATAGGATGATTGTTGATTAGAGCACTACACAGAATGAATTTGCTGGGTAAAACTCATGACTACCAGGGCACTTCACCACCGTCTTTATAGAATTTTCCGGTTGCCACGTCATCCGGTTGAGTGGCGATTTGCACAATCGGCCTGGCCCCTTCTTCGGCCGTCTTAAAGCCTTTATGCTGATTGAGATCGGTAGCGGTATACCCCGGTGTAACGCTGTTTACGCGGAAGGCTGTCCCTTTCAGTTCATTCGCCAACATAATCGTAAAGGCATTCAGGGCTGTTTTGGTTGATCCATACGCACTATACAAATCCCAGTTCAGACTCTTGCCTTCACTTGCCTGCAGGGTCAACGAACCGACTTCGCTCGATACATTAATAATCACCGGCTGAGCCGACTTGTTCAACAGCGGCAGGAATTGTTGCGTTGTTTGAACTGTGCCGAAAAAATTGGTGTCAAACAGGTTGCGTAAAGTAGCCATCTCGCCAGCAGCAAACGTCTGGGGCTGCTCACCACTGATCCCAGCATTATTGATTAAAATATCCAATGCATCAATTTTTGATTCTAACTCGATTCTGGCCTTTTTGACAGATTCCAGGCTGGTTACATCAAGCTGGATACTAGCTATCTGAGTCAATCCAGCGGCTTTCAGCGTTTCGACAGCTTCACGACCTTTTTGCTGATCACGGCTTCCGATGTAAACCCTGTAGCCTAGTGTCGCCAGTTGCTTTGCTGTTTCGAAGCCAATTCCTTTATTGGCTCCTGTTATTAATACGGTTTTCATGGCAAATCCTGATTATTCGTTATTGTAAGCGAAGGCGAAATCCTGAGCAAAGTCAGCCAGTTTTACTCTACCCAATGTTGGTTGGTGCCGGTAATAATCTTCGTACAGTCTGCCATTGCCCTGACTGGTCTGCATCTCAACAAACCCTTTGGCCACCTGCTCATTAAATCCGATGGACAGCCAGTTATCCAGCAGTTGCCCGTCGGAAATGACGTTCCATTGCAGATCTGGCTTACTAATGGCTTGCCCCAATGCATTGGCAATTTCATTGGGCGATACTTCATCGCTAGCCACGTAGCGTACCATACGGCCTTCAAACGGCAGGTCCATCTCTTCACTAACTACCGCGGCAATATCTTTGGGCGACACCCAAGGTTCTTTAGCATCCCCGCCGTAGTTGGAAATAATAGCTCCCTGCCGTTTAATGGTAGGTATAAACGAGAGCATATTAATGTAAAAGCCAACGGGACGGATGAATTTGATGATAACCTCAACGGGTAGTTGCCGCAGGATCTGTTCGACGTTATAATGAAATAGCAGAATGCCATTCCCCTGATCCATGTCTGCGCCAATACTGCTGAGGTGAACTACCTTTCTGACGCCTGAGCGCTCAATAGCCTGCTTGTAATGCTGTCCAATCTGGGTGATCTGACCAATAAAATCGACTGACTTATCAAAGCTATCTCCAACGGCCTCCATGGTTTCCATGAGGTACACAATATCGGCACCGGTAAATGTCTGGGTCAGGAAATCAGGGTCCTGCATAATACCGATGGCGGCCGTTGCGCCCATGCCTTCAATCTCTTTTTGTCGTTTCGGGTTACTGCTGATAACGGTAATGGTGTGCCCTTTTTGCACCAAATCCTGAGTGAGTGGTTTACCAATATTACCCAGCGATCCTGTTAATACAATGTTCATGTCTATGACTTTTGGTTGAGGCAAAAGTCCGCAGTAGGGGCAAAACCGTTTTAGTCAAAAGGCAGAATGTTGTAGTCAAAGTGCTGTTATAGTTTTTCTATTCCCTGTTAAACTTTTAAAGTGGCCGAAAGGAACGGTACTAGAGTAGTGAAGGGGTCGTTACCAGGGACAGCTGGCTGGCTCAGGAAAATATTCCTCACTGATAAACTTGCCCGTTGGTCCATGCTGATCGATGAGCGCATACTTGGCAATCCGTTGTCCTGCCTGCTGCACCGTGCTGGTGCCTTGATGGCCGGTAAAATCCGTTTGTGTATAACCCGGACAAACCATATTTACCTTGAAAGATGTATCACGAAGCTCGTACGCTAAGTTAATCGTGTACATGTTGAGGGCGGCTTTACTGGACTGGTAGACAGCTAATTTAGTGTGATAACTGCTGCCTGACGAGTCGGCGGCTAAGCTCAGCGAAGCCATCGCCGTCGTTACGTTCACGATACGGGGCTCAGGCGACTTTCTGAGCAAATCGATAAACGCTTGCGTGACGCGCACCACCCCAAACAGATTCGTTTCATAGACTTCTTTAAACTGATCAATTGGGCTACCAAGAGACGACTGGGGTGATCCGCCAGAAATACCTGCATTGTTAATCAATACGTCCAGTACTTGCGTTTTTTCGCCGATCAATGCGCGGGCGGCCCGAACCGATTCATCATCCGTGACATCGAGTTGTATGGCTTCAACCTGGCGGATTCCGTCAGCGTGAAGCTTTTTCACTGCCGACAACCCATTGATCAGGTTACGGCTACCCAGATATACAAAGAACCCGTTTTGAGTGAGCTGTTTTACGACTTCTAAGCCAATTCCTTTATTAGCTCCGGTTATTAAGGCTGATTTCATTTTGTTAATTGCTTTTTGAACAGTGCAAAAGTCGCCCGCCCAAAATCAACTCACATGGACAAATCACCTCAATTACTGGACAAACTATGCTGGTCAGCCAGAAAGTCACTCACGTTCTTACCTGTCCTTTTCTTAAACAGTCGTGAAAAATAAGCCGGGTCGTTAAATCCCAACTCGTAAGCCAGTTCCTTTACCGACGGGGAGGAATACTGCAACTTCCGCTGCGCTTCCTGAATCAGTCGGTTGGTCATCCATTCTTTGGGCGAAAGACCTGAAAACTCCTTGACGATATCATAGAGACGACTCGGCGTCATGGCCAGTTGTTCAGCAATCGTGTGCACATCACGTTGCTCGGTGAGTTGTGTTTCCACAGCGATTGTGAAGGCTACGTATTTTGACAACTTGGGGTTTGACGGGATCGGCTGATCGTGGTACTCGAAGTAAGCGCTGTTAAACTCAGTCAATAACGCATTTAAATGCGCGAGAATAATGTCCGCTTTTTTAGACCTCCCAGGCGAGTGCAAGAGTTGAAATAATATGGCCAATACCGCCTTTACCCGTTCCCTGGCATCTGGCTTGAAAGTAATCGTGTTTGCATTTAGCGGATTGACCAGAAACGGGAAAGCCTGTGGAAGCATTGCCAGGGTATTCTCATCAAATCCAATTTTATACTGTTGAGTATCTTTATCAGGCGAAGGATGCGCGAAGATTTGGTTAGGTCTCCCAAAAACCGCTTCACTATCGGAAATGGTAACCGCTTGCCCGTCTACCTGAAAGGTTTCTCGGCCCTGATCTACAAACACAAAATAGTAATAAGCGAGTTTGTGGGGTTGAAGCAGTTTCGGCCAGACCGCTTCTGGAAGGGGTATAACGCAATTTTGATTCACCGTGATCGGTAACGTATCATGGTGTTTGATTTGGTTCAGTAATCCCTTCGTTTCTACCACGGCTTATCTTACTGTTTTAGACTCTGCTAACAGGAATAAATAGACTTACGTTTCGCCAGAGCCAGTTTTCAACCGCAACGGCTAACGTCAATCAAAAATAATAACTGACTTCCCAATCGGTTTACCCCGACGAGCTTCCTGGTAGGCTTCTCTGACGTTGGCGATCGAGTACGTCTTATCCAGCACAATCTGTAGGTTAGTCTCAGCTAGCTTAGTTAACGTGTTGAGCCCTTCAACGGTCGGTTTGAGGATCAGGATTTTGAGTTTTTTCCCGGAAAAGAGATTGTTGATGAATGAATAAAGGAGCGTCAACGGCGAAGGAAGCGTATTAACAAAGACGGCTCTGTGTTTCATCAGGCGCTTTGCCTCCGGAAAGGTTAGCTTGGTGGATAGGTCGATAACGGCGTCAAATTGCTGGTTTAGAAGCTTGATGTCGGCTTTTGTATAGTCGATAACTGCATCCGCACCCCATTTTTTTGCTTCCGCAACGCCTTTCGTACTGACAACCGCCGTCACTCGGGCACCACGTTTTTTGGCAATCTGCACGGCAAATACGCCAATCCCACCCGTAGCTCCGTTGATCAATACCTCCTGATCAGAGCCGACTCTGGCCAGCTGATCCATAATTTGCAGAGCTGATAGTCCGGTTACGGGCAAGGCAGCTGCCTGTTCAAACGACAGATTAGCAGGTTTTAGGGCAATAGCGGTCTGGTTAACGGCAATGTAATCGGCCAGGGCTCCGCCTTTAAATGCATCCAGTATCCCTATGATCGCATCACCCATTTTAAAGCGGGTAACGGCGCTGCCGGTTTGTTCGACAATACCGGAGAAATCGATGCCCACCGATTTAGGAAAGCCAGATCCCGACATCAGTTTCATTTCTCCGCCATACACCTTCCAATCTAAGGGATTGATCGAAACCGCTTTTACCCGGATCAGCAGTTGATCCTTCTGGATACCTGGCACCGGTTGCTCGACTAACTCCAGCACGCTCTCGTCGCCAAACTGGTTATACATTACTTTTTTCATGGTATTTTTATATTTAATTGATCAGGACGCCCAACAACGCTGGGCAGTTTATGACAGGTTATACGCGTTGTTCAATTCGTCCAATACAGGATAATTAGATGGGAAGCTTTTGCCAAAGGCACCAGACCGGTCGATCCGTCCTGTGCGTTCGCTTCGGCGGTTTCTGAGAATAGTCCACTTTTCATTGCCATGTAGTTGAATGATTACACCGCAAAATTGCGCCTGATAACGAACTGTAAATAGCACAAAAAGCCGAAAAAACAGTCGAATCCGACAGGGCAAGGCAATCAGGATGATTACTACGTAGGTGCTCCTGTTGTATTGGTATTTAGGGTCGTGAGCGGTATGATCCGGTTTGTCCGATCGGACTGATTTATGGTCTCATTGGAATATTTTCCAGTATAGAACCTTCCGAGATTTGTCCAGTATTTAAATCAGGTATCATGGAAAATCACAAAAAACCGTTCATTACAGGCCCTAAAGAGGGAAAAAGCGTTTCCGTTGTTGGCGATACGTACCGAATCCTGATCAGTGGAGAAGACACAGGAGGGGCTTTCGCTACGATTGACATGCTGATACCGCCCGGTGGTGGCCCTGGACCGCATGCCCATGCAAATTTCGAGGAATCCTTTTATGTGATTGACGGCGAAATCGAGGTCAAATCTGAGTTTGGCAACTATATAGCGACCAAAGGATCATTTATTTCCATTCCGAAAGGGGGCGTGGTACACGGCTTCAAGAATAATAGCGGTCAAACGGCGCATTTGCTCTGCACGGTGGTACCCGCTGGCCTGGAAACGTTCTTCGAGGAGATTGGTCAACCTGTTGCTGCCGATCAGTTCCTTCCTGTCCCCCATTTTGATGAAGAAACCATCAAAAAATTACAGGCTATTGCCAACAAGTACGGCCAACAAGTATTCCCACCCGATTATCTGGGTTAAACCGCCTATTACGAATACGAGTAGCGCTTAGGGTTTAGCCCATAATGCTTTTCAAAGAGTCGACTGAAGTGGCTCAGATTGGAAAAGCCCAGCTCATAACCCACCTCGCCAACGGAATGCTTACCTTGTTTCAAGAGGAAAGCGGCTTCTTCCATTCGGGCTTGCTGGTAATAATTGTAGATCGTGGTGCCAAACGTTTGTTTGAAAAGTTGTTTTAGTTTGGTCTCGCTCATGGCAGCGACCTGAGCCAGTTCACGGAGTATCGGTGGCACGCTCAGGTCGCTGATGATCTCATTGCGTATATACAGAAGTCTTTCTGCATCAGCGCTGTTAATGGTTTGATGAGCAGCACTTTCCCGTAAAGCCAATTTATGAAAAACCAGATAAAGCAGCTCCTGCACTTTGATCTGCATGTAAAAATGGCTCAAGGGATCTTTCATGTCCACAGCAGCCAGGTTTTTAAGCAGCAGCTTGGTCTCAGCGGCCATGCTTTCGAAGAAAAGAAAGGAATTGCCACTGCCGGTGATGGTTTGGAGTACCGAGTTAGGCTCGCTAACGGCTAATAATTCGGTCAGACGGGGCGGATTTATAGCAACAACCACATAATAAATCTGTTGATGGGCTGGAAAGCGGATGGTTGAACTGAGATCGTTGGAAGTAACCTGGATGGCCGACTCATCGCGCTGCGAAAACAGTACCTGGGGATCATCGTTATAAGCGATCTCAAGTGACTGTTCATTACTGTAAAAAAAGACAGTAATCAGGTCATTTCCCTGACCGGACGTATTGCGATTGATGATCAGATCTTCCTTGAGCAAGTAGCGGTGTATAGTAATCTTGAAATCTGACCCGAAACGTAACTTGCGTATATATCCCTGTCCCAACTGTTCGGGTATTACCAGCAGGTCATCCTGTACCGTTGCCCGTATATGACGGGCAAAGTAAGTCATAAAGTCGAAATCGGCTGTAGCAGTAAAGCTGAATATCATGACGACAAAGCTCGTGGGTGGCAAACGTTTAGCAATAGTACACAATCGTACCGTAACTCCGTTGCGTTTGTAAGTATCTGCTCAGGGCCGCAAATTCGCCGGTTTGCTCATTGCTCAATTGGGTAACAAGCCAATAAGCCACTTTCCCCCAGCTCCTCTCTAGTTTTGGGAGAGGGGCTGGGGGAAAGTGGGTAAACCTTTAAAAGGTAATAACTCTATTCTGAACGAGTTTGGTTCGCGCTCTAAAAAGGTCGACAGCGACCGCCTTTCAGGGAATTGAGAGGTAAACTTGTTTACTTAAGCCGTTGGTCTTCCACCCGTTACGCCATAGATCATACCTGTGATATAGCTTGCTTCCTGCGACGCTAACAGCACATAAACGGGTGCTAACTCGACAGGTTGAGCGGGTCGTTTCAGTGGGGTATTGGAGCCGAATTTTTCGAACTGTTCGGGCGGCATGGTCGATGGAATCAAGGGTGTCCATACAGGGCCGGGGGCCACTGCATTGACTCGAACCCCTTGCTCCATTGCTTCTTCAGCAAAGGCTTTGGTAAAATTGACAATGGCCGCTTTTGTTCCAGCATATGCCAGTAGTTGAGCTTTGGGGTCGTATGCTTGAATCGACGTTGTATTAATGATGGAGGCACCGGGTTTCAGATGCGGCATTGCTGCTTTGCAGAGGTAGAACATCGCAAAGACATTGGTACGAAATGTTCGGTCAATCTCTTCCGCCGAGAGCTCAGAAATCGATTGGTGCGTCATCTGGAAAGCGGCATTATTGACCAAAATATCCAGCTGCCCCCATTCATCAACGACTCGCTGAACGAGTTGCTGGCAATGACTTTCCTGTTGAATATCGCCCTTTATAGCAATGGCTTTCTGGCCTGATTCTTCAACCAGACGTACCGTTTCCTGAGCGTCTTTATCTTCTTCGAGGTAAGCAATTAGTACATCGGCTCCTTCACGGGCAAATGCGAGTGCAACAGCGCGGCCGATGCCACTGTCGCCCCCTGTAATTAAGGCTTTACGACCTGTTAATTTCCCACTTCCCCGATACGACTCTTCGCCATAATCGGTCTTAGGATTCATGTCGGCCTCCTCTCCAGGAGTACTTTGGGTTTGTTGCTGTTCAAAGGGAGGTACTGGATACTGCTGGCGCGGATCCTGCATTTGGGTAAGATCTGTAGTTACCATCGTTTGTTAAATTGATTTTACTAACCTCACAGACGGATCGGTTAGCCAGGAGATTTGGTTTTGTGCACGCTTAAGCGACTACAATTTTTAACCTGTCTCTCTAAAAAACGGACGATTTTTTCGGCAGCAATGAGGTAATGGACCACAATTTTCGGCAAACCATATCCTCACAATTTGGGCTATTCCGAGAAATGACTCTTAGCTAATCTGGTTAAAAGGGTACTCCTTTAGCTGATTAGGTCATGCAGAACGACACAACAAAAGACATGGTTTACCAGAGCCAACGTACATTTCCTGACGAAGCGACCGCCCGGGAAGCGTTTGGTCGATCGATAGACAAACTGTTTCGGGTAAACGACTGGTCGGCGCTATCGAGTCTGGCGTCTGATTTCAAGGTATACAGTCAAGCGGGAGAGCCGAAAACGACTGTGTATCCAGAAGTTAGCGATTTTATTCAGATTAGTTTACCCGGTCCCGTTCCCGAAAACTGGGTACAAGTCACCCATCGGATGATTGAAGATAATCGGGCAGCGTTTACGGTTCGGCCCAGTCGTAACCCACGAGAAAATAATCCGGCAGAAATCGAGCATTTTTTCCATGAATCGGCGAGCAGTACGTTTCAGGTCGAACGCATTGGAAAGACCATTACAGCCGCCGAAATCGGTAAAAACGAAGGGATCAACAATGAGGGACCCCAGGCAGGAAATCGGGCCATTATCAACACCATCATCGCCGAAGTGGGCTGGCTATTCTACCAGAAGTTGCAATGGAAGCTTTTAACGGACTATCTGGTAGAGGTATAAAGAAAGGGAAAGTCGGTTGGAAGAGCCATTTCCTTACTTTTTGCACTATTTCTCTGTAGGTATGGTCGCGAAATAGCCTTAATCGGTTAAATGCTCAAAACGAAATTATATTTATGAAAACCATGCAAGAATTAATGGAGCACACGATCCGGGATCTGTACTCTGCCGAAAACCAAATCCTGGAAGCCTTACCTCAGCTGATCCAACAGGCGCAGGACGATAAACTGCGTCAGGCCTTACAACTGCATCAGCAACAAACCGAACAACAAGTTCAGCGGCTGGAGCAGATTGCCGAACAGATGGACATCGACCCGGATGGCGAAACCTGTATGGCCATGCAAGGCCTGGTGGAAGAAGCCCAGGATTTACTCAGTCAGCTTGAAGAAGGTCCAGTGTCCGATGCCGCCATTATTGGAGCCGCCCAGAAAGTGGAACACTATGAGATTGCTTCGTATGGTACAGCACGAACGCTGGCTCAGCAGGCGGGCCAGGATCAGGTAGCGGACTTGTTGCAACAGACACTGGAGGAAGAAAAACAAACTGATGAGAAATTGACAGAAATTGCTACAAGTCAGGTAAATCAAAAAGCGGTGCAATCGTAAAGAGCGCACAGATCGGTAAAAGTGTAATCGCACGATCCAATAGATCGAAGCCAGTGGTTTAGTTATTGATTGATACAATGGTAGCTCTTGTGCCGATCACTAGCTAAACTACTGGCTTCGATCCATCGGACAGGTAAATACACGGTTGATTAAGTTGTTGCTGCGTAGTCAATAGGGCTTCGGCATACGCCAGATTTAGTACCCGGCGGGGTGGGTAAACGGTTAGATCAGCATCCCATAGCCCCGACCGATGCCAGCAATCCAGATGGTCCCAGTCGGGTCGGTCGATGATCGGATAGAGGCAGACGCCCCATAGCGGTACACCTGCCTGCCGTACGACAGCGCATTCCTCGCCAATCATACTAATCCATTGAGGGCGATGCTCTCCGGAGTGACTGGTTTCGGTCAAGGCAATGGGTTTTTGATACCGTCTATGAGCTTTCATCAGAAGTTTGTGGAGTGGTATCCAACGAGGATCAGGCACAGGATCGCCCCAGGGCAGAAAGTCCACGAAATCAAGCACCCATTGATTATTGTAATAATAATTGCACCCCATTATATCCAGATAGTCGGGTGAGCCGCCTAGCTCAGGTGCTATGGCTCCAACCAGTATATCAGTGGCTTGAAACTGATTCTCGTCGGCAATTGTGGCAGCCATAATCTGTTCGATAGTGGCGTTAAGGGGGGGCACAATCTGAACCAGCGGTTCGGTTGTCAGAATGCGGATTGTTGGATCAAGCTCGCGCATGGCCGCCACGGCTTCAATGTAGGCCCGCATCAGCCCTAGTTTAACCTCCCAGCCTTGTTTCGTACAGTAGGGAGTTGTTCCCCGAGCATCGCCACCCAGCCAGGAAATGAAACTCACTTCGTTGATTGGCGTCACAATGAGCGTATCATCCGGATAATTATCGCGATAGAACTGCACAAACGCCCGGCACATGGCTGCAAATCGCCGGGCAAACATCGGATGCAACGGCGATAGATCGTCGGGATAGCCAAAATGGCATAGGTCCCAAAGCTGCTGAATACCGTATCGATGCCCAGTTGTACACATCTGCTTTACAGTGCTCCAATCATATTGATAGGCTCGTTTTTCAACCTGGCTCCAACGGATACCTTCCCGAACGGTACGAATGTGAAAAGGAGAAAGCTGTTGATAATCCGATTCCAATAAGTCCAGATGCCCCGTAGCGCTGAACATATCAACCCGGTTCCCAAAGCAATTAAGCTGATCGGTGCATTCGAAACCTCCCCACCAGAAAGATCGAAACGGATTGGTTGGTAATGATATTTCCATAAACACGAATGCTGTAGGCTCACGGCGATTGACTGGACGAACCATACGCCTTATGTATCCGCATCCTAAAGCCTGTTGTCACAGGAATTGTTTATGGCTGGCCCTGGCATTAGGAAACGGACCATCTGCTCACAATTCAGAAGCGTATCCGGCCTTTGGAAAAGGTAGTCATCGCTTGTCCTAACAAACGAATCTGTCTACCGTTCATAGCTTGCTGATTCCAGGCAAAATCAGCCTGCCGTTTCCGATTCACCTAGTTTATTAACCCATTATGTCCGTATCTACATCGATTATCCAGAACCTCCCAGGATCTCCGCATCCTGGCCGCTTATCCAGCGAGAACATAACCGATTTAGTTTGTTTTTCTCATCTGCGCTGGAATTTTGTTTTTCAGCGGCCTCAACACCTACTGAGTCGAGCTAGTCGACAGTGGCGAGTCTGGTTTATTGAAGAACCTATTTATGGCGAGACCGAACAGCTCGAGATTCGGCCGGTTAGCCATCAACTGACAATCGTCGTACCGCACGTGCTGCATGGCAGTAGTGAGGCCACTGTTCTTTCGCTACAACGAAAAGCGATTGACCAACTTCTGAAAGATTATCAGATTCAGCATTTTGTGGCCTGGTATTATACTCCGATGGCGTTGCCGTTCACCGATCATTTGAAACCCCAGCTGGTTGTTTATGACTGTATGGATGAGCTATCTGCTTTTTTAGGTGCTCCGGCCAACCTGCTGGAACAGGAAGCGTTGTTGCTAAAACGGGCTGATCTGCTATTTACGGGTGGATTAAGCTTATATGACGCTAAAAAAGATCGGCACCCAGCCGTATTTGCGTTTCCGAGCAGTATCGATTTTACGCATTTCGAATCGGCCCGATACGCTTTGCCGGAGCCAGCCGATCTGTTACCGATCTCCGGTCCGCGAATTGGCTTTTGTGGGGTAATCGACGAACGACTAGACATCGATCTGTTACGATCATTGGCCAGCCAACGGCCTGACTGGCACTTTGTGCTACTAGGCCCAATCGTTAAGATTGATCCCGATACGCTACCCAAAGGACCCAATCTGCATTATTTGGGGCCAAAACCCTATTCGGAACTTCCGGCTTATTTCAGTCATTGGCAGGTAGCTATGATGCCGTTTGCAATTAATGAAGCTACCCGGTACATCAGTCCAACAAAAACGCCTGAATACCTGGCTGCGGGCCTACCGGTTGTCTCTACGCCAATCCGGGATGTCGTGCGAACCTATGGTGGCTGGTCGCCAGTTCTTATTGCCGATTCACCAGTTACGGTTGAAGAAGAGATTACCAGGGCGCTCTCCAATCAGGTGGATAACTGGCCTGTTGTTGATGAATATCTGCAAGCTAACTCATGGGATATTACCTGGGCTAAAATGAATAATCTAATGCAAACTCATCTAAAGCTGGTTTTTCAATAGGCCTGATCAAGGGACTTACGCTTATGTCGTTGCCAGAGACTACACAAAGAGCCAATTTCATTTATTCGTCCTGGCTTATGTGTTGACCAAAAGGGCTCTTTACTAATGGCTTGGGTTGTTCAGCTTTGTGAATCAATACGTGACGGATGACAACCTGTTTGAACGGCGTTTCATCCGCGTTTAGAATGGGCATTGCCCGCAGATCAGGTTCCTTTTGTAAATCCAGCGTAGCCGGGATAAAAGCGCTTCCTTTGCCCAGGCGAACCATACTTTTCAGCAGGTCAAAAGAAGGTACGTAGTGAACGATGCTCGTTTGCCGGGTAAAGCCGACTTTTCCTGTTGCAATTGCTCCAGCTTAATGGCTTTCTGCGCTGCCATTGGATGATTCTTAGCCAACAGAATTGCATAATCAGCTTCTGCCTAAGGCATAGCTGTCAATCCGTTCCGTTCTAATGGCAGTACTGTCATACCCAGATCAAGCTGATCATCAGCTACCCCAATCTAGTCATCGGATTACACAAATAAGTCAGTCTGTTTGTATAATCCGATGATTAGTTTACCAGTTTTAGTTTTGTAGGCGTTGTCAGTCCTGCGATCCTGTGGGAATAAATACGCGCACATCCTGTATTAGCTTGTTTATAGATCAATAGACCACCTCCCATTCGTATGTACCAGCCCCTACGTCGGTAACTTTCCAGAAGGCCCCTTCAGCGACGGCTTTCACGATGGTCCCGTTTTGCCGAACCTCACTTTTTGTTTTCTTACGCGGCAGATAGACCACGCCACGCGTATTAGCAGGTAGTATAGTCTGCAATCGAAATCGTTCGGGTGTATTGTCAAATGCTACTGTAATGGCCCCTCGTACCGTAGCCAGTTGTATTGACGCCTTTCGTAGCGTATCGGGTTGAGGTTTGATCTGTACAGTTTCGAAAGCCGGCGTTAGGGGCTCAACACCCATTAGCTTGCGTACGATGATGTTAGCCGGAGCGGCTCCCCAGGCATGGTTCCAGTCCTGATTCGGTTTATAACGAGTGTCCCAGGCTTCAGTTGTCATTGTAGATCCTGTGCGAATCATGTTGTACCAACTTCGTTCTTCAGTCGAGGTTAGCAGAGCTAAAGCGTAAGTGCTTTCGTTGGCATTGTATAGACCATCCAGCAGAAATTGTGACCCGTATACGCTACACGCCATACCCCGCGAGCGTATATGTGCTACTATAGCCGCTCGGTTTTTTTCTGGTACAAGGCCAAACGCCAGCGCCATCATGTTGGCATGCAACGAATTATGATCTGTACCTTCACCATCCCGAATCAATCCTGTTTTTGGTTCAATAAACGTGGCTTGAAATGCTTTCTTAACCTGATTTGCCCGAGCTGTTAAAAAAGTGGCATCTTCTGTTTTTTCTAATTGCTTTGCCAGTTCGGCCATAAACACCAATCCCTGGTAATGAAACGCGTTGACGACGGCATTGTAATCCTTAAAAACAAAGCCATCCGTTTCACCCACTTCTTTTTTACCTAATCCCAAAACGCCTTGCTGCGGCCAATCGACAATATCCTGAATCGTCGGCCGACCGTCAAACGTCTCGTAATGAATCGACTTTGTAAATTCTGGCGTTTGCAGACCTGTGCGGGTACTGATCAATCCATCCGGGCGAGCCAGTGGCAATAGCAGTTTCGCTTTTAGATCGGGATACAGCGCGTCGACGGTTCGTGGATCGCCCGAATAGAGATAGTCGTTCCAGGCAATGAGTGGATTTTGCAGCGACCATTCCGTAGGCCAGGTAGCATGAAAAACCAGATAATTCAGCGACCGTTTGGCGATACTAAACTCAGAATCGGTCGCATAATGCGACAGTTGGTTGATGACCGCATCGCCCTCGTAAGGAATCCGTTCGCGGTCGCCATCGACGTAAAAACCGCTAAACGTCGTGGCCTTGATGGTGTGTTTACAAAGCTCCCAAATCTGGTTCAGCGTCGTGTCGGAACTGGTAAAGGTCGTCGCCAGATCATCGAATGGATAGGTTACCGTTTGGCGAACCACCTGATCGACGCGGACATTACCCGTGAGTAATTCCAGCTCAACGTACCGAAACGGCAATACCTCGCCAATGTATTCTGGCATGTGGATCGCTTTAGGGCCCGTGTTGCGCTTATCAGGTTTGAACTGAATGGCATAGCGGTGCGTCCCCCGTTGTAGAACTACAGGAATGCGTCGATAGCGTAGTGTACCCGCTGGTTTTGTATTGACATGTCCCTCGGCTGTGATGGCTTCGCCAACGTGCAACATCAGCGTATCGGATTCGGCCATTGTGCTGGCGGTGATGAATACTTGTCCAAACGCATCCTTGCCAAAATCATACAGAATCTGCTGTCCGCCCAGTTTGCGTTGTGTGCGAGGAATTTCTTCTGTTTTCACCAACGGATAAAACGGAGTTTCGTAATCCGCTAATTGCGGAGCCGTCCGGAACGCTTTAACCTGTGAAAACGCACTTTCGACGTTCTGCTCATTCCAGACTTTTACTTTCCAGAAATAAGTTCGATTTGCATCCAGGACAGGAGGAATCAGAACACCTGCACTCCGGCTATTCATCATCTTTCCTGAGTCCCAAAAATCACCTTTACTTGCTTGGCAATTGGCTCGAGAAGTACTGACAATTAGTTGGAACGCACTCTGGCGACTGCCATTCCTTTTTTCGGCAAGTACCCAGCTAAACGAGGGATGGACACTCCGAATAAGTGCTATTTGTCCTGAAATACCAGCTGAATCAGCGGCTTCCAGGGCAAGGTTCGTTAAAAAACCATTGCTCCACACTTTATCGGTATGAAGCAATAGATCCGTGCGTAATAAAGTCGGGGCCGTTGATGACTGAGGGAAAGTCCTTAAACCAACCGACAGAAGTAATCCTAAAAAAATATAGCGCATTGCCTGTACAGAAGCTATTCTCTAATTATCCATTTCTTCTGTCATGCTGACGAAGGAAGCATCTTAAACGGCCCTAACTAATTTGTTGGGATACTTTAAGATGCTTCCTTCGTCAGCATGACCAAAATTCTACCGCAAATCAACACTGTGATCGTGCGGAAAATCTTCGCCACTCCATATTTTTTGCGCACTCCATTTTTCGGGCGCATCGTCCCAAAACGGATCAGTTTCGGGTAAGTCGAGTGGCAAAATATATTCGTGGCAATGTACAGATTTCCCTGATTATTGTAAAAATCAGCCAAGTCTGGCTGCGAGCCGTACAAACCGATGGTTAACCAGCCATTCTGGTAGGTAGAAGGACTTTCGAGCGTTTTTTTAATGACCGCCGTGAGTGCGCAACGCACCTGGGCCGGTTTCAATTGTTCAGGTAGCGCTTTCCGACGAGCCATGTCCGCCAAATGCTGAAAGACCGCGCCCCGGTACACAATCGACCTGCCTGTTGCCGGATACGCACCATCGGTGTTGATCAACCGCTCCTGAATGATGGCGTATCGCTCATTTCGTTTTTTGATCTTGGCAATCATGCCGTTGTACGCATTCGTTTTCTTGCCAATGATTTCTGTAATGGCCGCCAGATATGGGTGCATGACGTAGCGGTTGTAATAATCATACGCATACGATCCGAGTACATGCCATCGCCCAGGTACCACTGCTCCAGTTGCTGAAGCGCATAATCGTTACTTTTTCGGCTTTAGAAACTTTCTTTTTCTGGGCAAAAAGTGGGCTTCTTAAACCGATTAGAAGTCCTAAAATCAGTATCCTATATGTTTTCATTTTACCTATTGCTTTACCCATAAATCTCCCACATCCTCGGTCTGTGTCCTCACAGACCGGAACGTTTCGTCTAAGTCAAGTCTAGCTGACGCGAATGGGTCTGTGAGGACACAGACCTGAGAAATGGGTTACCCCTAAATGCCCTGAAGGGGCTTTGTCTATGAGTGAGTTAAGTCCCCTTCAGGGCATTTAGGGGTATCAAAGTCAGACTTTAATAGTCTTGACCTTTGGAGAGCGCAAGGGTAATCTTTCTTATTTCTTCGTTAAAAAGCGGTGCATTTCGCAACCCGCTAGCAGGAAAGCGCCTACGCCAAAATTGGTTGTGGAAGCGGCATTGACCACCTGTCCCGGAATGGCTTTTTCACCAATGGGTTGTACATAGCCAATTTTCCCGTCGGGTTGAAGCGCGACCGTATTCAGATATTGCCAGCCTTTCAGCGCTGCGGCTAGATACGTTTGTTCAGGTAGGTAACCATTATTAATCCCCCACAATAGGCCATATGTAAAGAAGGCCGTGCCGCTGGTTTCAGGACCCGGTGCGTGTTCAGGATCAAGCAGGCTTCGGGTCCAGTAGCCTTCGGGTTGTTGGGCTTTCAGAATGGCTTCTGCTAGTCCTTTGTATTTAGCTACGTATTCGTCTCGGTGGGGTGCATTTTTGGGTAAATCGGCTAGAACTTTCGCCAGACCAGCAAATACCCAGCCATCACCCCTAGCCCAGAAATCCTTTTTGCCGTTTACACTTTTGTGCTTCGGGTACACATATTTCGCATCGCGGTAGTACAGTTTTTCATCTTTATCGTACATGATGCTGTTGGCATACATGAAGTATTCGTATAGCTTCTCCAGATACTGTTTATTGCCGGTTGTCTTGTAAAGTTTCGTCATAACCGGCATCACCATGTACAAGCCATCGGCCCACCACCAATAGTCGTTGTTGGGCGTACTCATTTCATACTCCATTACCTCTTTGGCACGGGCAATCTTATGCTCTTCAGGTTTGAGATTATACAGGTCGATGTACGTTTGAAAGCAGATTTGCCAATCGCCAAAGAGTACGTACTCATCGGTTTCGCCATACGAATATTTCCAGGTCGATTTATCGGTTGATTTAGCGCCTTTCCACTCATTGTGCTCGGCCCACGCTTCCGAATACTGGCGATACGCTTCGTTTTTCGTCAGGAAATACGCTTCCATATTTCCGGTATGATAGGCCGCATTATCCCAGAATGCGCGACCGTGGGTAGGATGCGTTGATTGCCAATACCCGTTCGCCTTCTGAATGGCGGTAAGTACATCCGGAGTGGATGGTTTCGGCTGAGCAAAAACACTCGTACTGAACAGTAGCGAAAGGCTCAGGTAATGAATTTGTTTCATTGGGATTAACGGGTCTTCCAGGTCGACAAATTCCACTGATCTGTCCATTGCACGATAGGCTGATTATTCTCGAATGTGATGGGCAACCAGAGATAGCGGCTGTCTTTCAAATCTTTCGGATTCCAGCGATCCGCCATGAAAATGAACGCGTCTTTCTTTCCATGAACAGGTTGAATGTATGTCGATTGACCATCAAACGTTTTATCAGCCAACGGACCTTTCATCGGATCGCCAACGAGTTTCCAGGGTCCGAACAACGATGTGGCCGTGTGTAGTGTAGCCGCATTGGGCGCCCAGCCAGTACAACCGCTGGTAATCAGATAATACTGACCATTTTTCTTAAAAATGGCTGGGGCTTCACGATGATTGCTGAATAATAAGGTATCCTGCGTTGAGGCTGACAGATAGTCATCCGTCAGTTTTACGATTCGCAAATCATAGTTTTCGCGAGCCGAATAAATCTCATACGCTGAGCCGTCTTCATCGACAAACAGAGTCATGTCGCGCGACATATTCCCATTGGGACGGAAGCTTTTCACATACTGATACGGTCCGGTCACTTTATCGCTGACGGCAACGCCAGCACGAGCGGCTTTATAGCCCTGCCCCGGCAGTTCGAGGTGAAACCACATCACATACTTTTTCGTATTCGGGTTATAAATCACCTTCGGGCGTTCCATCAGTCCGTTGGTGGCAATTTCGCTGGCTGGGTCTGTCGATTTGGCTAAGGCTACTCCTTCGTATTTCCAAGTGTATAAATCGTTTGACGAGTACACGTTGACGCCTTCCGAAGCGGATTGTCCCCGTTTTTCGCCAAACCAGTAGTACGTTTTATTGGCAAACAGTAATCCCCCGCCATGCGCGTTGATGATGTCACCTTTATCATCGTACCAAACAGCACCGGGTTTAAAGGCGGGCTGATCCTGAGCCTGACAAAGCGGTGTAGTTAGGATCAAACTTAGGGCTACTACAAGAAGAGAAATGGATTTCATACGGAAGAGATGTTGATAAAAAAGATCGTGGACTTTCAATCCACTAATCGAAAGGGGGAATAGTCTTCGATTAGCGAATTGAAAGTCCACGATAAGACTCTATTAATACCCTGGATTTTGCGCCAGAACCGCGTCTTTGTTCAACTGAATTTCCGTCAGCGGAATCGGCATCAATAAGTGCGTGGCCGTTAAACTCCGTGTTGGATTGACCGCACTGTTCGAGTTCAGGCGAGTAGCCCGATCAACCAGCGTTTTCGTACGCATAAGTGTCATCCGTCGGTTTTCTTCACCGATCAATTCACGAACGCGTTCGTCCAGAATAAAATCCATCGTAATATCCGCAGACGCTACTTTTCCAACCGTTGGATAGCTTGTGTAGGCTCGTTCGCGCAGAGCGTTGATGCTCGTAGCTGCGGCTTCCAGTTTACCCTGCTTGAATTGCGCTTCGGCCAACAGCAAGTACGTTTCGCCCAGACGCATCAGGATAAAGTCCTTGATCATAGCGTACCCGAACGTATCGTTTGGATCAAACTGGTACCACTTCGTTGTGTGTGGAGCAATGTTGAATAGCGTATCGGTACCTGTATACGGCACAAGTTTGCCATAGGTTGCCGGTTTGGTCGGGTCATTATAAACGTAACGACGGCGGATGTTGTACTGGGAATTACGAATGTCGCCTGGTTTGTAGAGACTATACAATACCCAGTTGCTCAACCGCAGACGACCCAGGGCGCGTCCACCCGTTGAATCGGCCAGGGCCATGCCCTGTACGTTATGGTAAGCCGCTCCCCAAACCCGCCGTTGCTGTGGATTGTCCGTAATACCGCCAACAACCGTACTGGGGTTTTCCTGTTCCAATACCCAGATGGCTTCCGTATTTCCCTGTACCCGACGCTGGTTGCCGTAGATAAACATATCGTGGTAAAAATCACCGGCCTCCCCTGCTCTGATCCCGTAGCGGCTTTTGATCAATTTAAACCGACCGCTGCTAATAATAGCCTGTAATTGCGCTTCGGCCAGATCGGGTTTATCCATCCGCAGGTAGGCTTCAGCCAGTAATTGCATGGCCATGAACTTGTTGGCCCGTCCGTAGAGCTTTCCTTTCGAGTTGGTTTTAACGCTCTCAATATCCGGCAGATTCGCTACGGCAAAGGTGAGATCATCGACAATCAGTTTGTTTACCTCATCGAGCGTAGCCCGCACGAAGTCTGTTTTAGGGCCGGTAAGCGCTTGTGTCAGAACCGGTACACCACCGAAGCAGGTCGCCAGGTTATTATAAGCATAAGCCCGGAAGAACTTGGCTTCAGCACCGATGCTACTTTTACCCGTTCTACTGATCGTCGTCAATGTTGGGGCATCGACGCCGTTGATGATCGTATTTGTGAGGTTGATCATCACGTAATTGCGGTTCCAGGTACGGGCTGCGGCACCGTCGGTAGGCGTTAGCAGCGCGTAATTGTAGTACGGAATCTCGATACCCTGCTGGTTAGCCGTCGCATTGGCAACATCCGTACCGACCTGCCAAACGCTGGGCCATCCCTGCTGATCGGACCAGGAGAAATACGTGCTGGTATGATTATAAAGCCCAACCAGCGACGCTTCGAACCCCAGCGAATCGTTCAGCGTAACGGGGGTATAAGACGAGTAAGGCTTCTCGTCGAGGAACGTCTGCTTACAGGACGAGGCCAGAACGACGGCCGACAAGGCCAGTAATTTTATGTATGGTTTCATCTGATTCTAAGAATTTAAGCCGATCAATTAGCGGAGAGAGACATTCAAGCCCAGCACAAAGGAGCGGGTCAGCGGATAGTTATTCGTCCAGCTTGTGTTCGAATCGCTGGAGTTACCCTGCGTTCCTCGTGAGTACTGAACCGCTTCTGGGTCCCAGCCGATCCACTTGGTAAAGGTGTACAGGTTCCGTCCGCTGGCATACACAGTCAGATTGCCCAGACGCAGTTTATCCAACAGTTTTTGCGAGAACACATAGCTCAGCGTAACGTCTTTGATACGGGTAAAGCTGGCATCTGACGCGTAACCGTAGCCTCGTGGGTTTTTAAACGCCAGCGATGGGCGCGTTTGGCTCATGTTTTCAGCCGTCCAGTAGCCCACGTCGATTGGCGTGTTCCGCTTCCCGGTTTCATCGGCGTAGGTTAAATCCGCATTATTACGGGTTACGCCCTGAACTGTCTGAATGAAAATATTCAGGTGCAGGTTTTTGTAGTGGAACGTGTTGGTCAAACCGCCGGTCCATTTAGGAGCCGTTTGTCCAAGAATCATGCGGTCGCCATCGGCCGTAATCTTTTTGTCGCCATTCAAATCAGCGAATTTCAGATCGCCCGCTACGGCACCGGGGTCCTGCGACGACGCATCTTCGCCCTGCTGCCACACGCCAGCCAATTTATAATCGTACGTGACACTGATGGGTTGTCCGATAAACCAGCGGTTACCCAGATCATCCTTCTTATCGCCGTATAGGTCAAGAATGCGGTTTCTGTTGGACGCAAATACAACGGTGCTTTCCCATTTAAAATCACCCTTCGTCATGTTACGCGTGTTCAGCGTCAGCTCGATACCCGTATTCGAGGTTTCGCCGAGGTTATCGTATACGCTGGAATAACCAGTCAGGATCGGTAAGCTTCTGAGCAGAAGCAGTCCTTTCGTATTGTTTTTATAAACGTCGATGCTACCGTTGATGCGGTTACCGAGGAATCCAAAATCCAATCCGATGTTACGGCTCAGCGTCGTTTCCCATTGCAGGTTCGCATTTCCTAAGTTACCAGGTTGAGCACCGATAGTACTTACGCCATTGAAGGGCGAGCGGACGGTATTGTCGGTAGTAATGGTCCGGTAAACGCTGATCGCTTCGTTTCCTGATTTTCCGTACGATACGCGAAGTTTCAGGTTGGTAACAGCCGTTATGCTTTTCATGAAATCCTCGTTGCTGATATTCCAGCCAAGAGCCGCCGACGGGAACAAACCGTATTTCGTGGTATTCGCGCCAAAAACTGACGAACCATCGCGACGAGCTGTTACGGTGAACAGATATCGACTATCGTACGAGTAGTTTACCCGCGCCATTTGCGAATTCAGGCCGTAACGATCCGCATAAGAATTGCTCGATTGGGTAGCACCAGCCCCTAAATTGTTGAACGACAATTGGTCGTTGACAAAGCCCGTTGCGGTTCCAGTTGCGGTGGCATATTTCCGTTGTTGAGCACTGTAGAGACCCGTAAAATCCAGGTGATGTTTTCCGAAATCTTTAGCATACGACAGGATATTCTCTAGCGTGAAGCTATTCGTTTCTGAAAAGAACGTGTTAGCCGTTCCCAGCAGGTCGTTTGCCGCCCGGCCCGTATAGCTGGCTGTACGAGCGGGTATATACGAATACCCAATGTTCATCCGGTATTTCAGCCCCTTCAGTTTACCCGGTAATGCCAGTTCGATATAGCCGTTTCCATTGAGGTTTGTGTTCTTGTCAACACGATCCGTTGTCAGGCCGAGCAGAGGGTTCGTATACAATTGCTCGGGAAACATCGGGTAAATTCGATACGTCCCATCGGTATTGTACTCCTGACCATAGGGGCTCATGGCCGATGCATTCAACAAATTAGCCCGGCCCCCATCGCGGTTACTGTTGGCAATAAACAGCGACGTACCTACCGTCAGATAATCCGTCAGCGTTACATCGAGGTTCGAGCGAAAGCTAGCCCGCTTGTATTGATAGCCTTTGATGGCTCCCTTCTGATCTAAATATTCACCCGAAATAAAGTAGCGAACGTTCTGCGTACCCCCCGAAATGCTCAGGTTATGATCCTGCAAAACGCCGGTTTGCGTAGCTTCTTTGATCCAGTCGGTTGTGATGCCCGCGTTGTAGTTGGCCAACTCATCGTAGTTCGGAACGGGGCTAACCAGAGTCTGGCCCGTTTGCGCCATGTAATCAGCATACTTTTGCAAGTATTCAGCGCCGTTGCGTGGGCGAAGAACATGCGCAAAGTTTTCGATACCGACGTAGTTATTGTATCGAATGGTTGGCTTGCCTGTTGTACCGCGCTTGGTCGTTACGAGAATAACACCGTTAGCGCCATTTGTACCGTAAATAGCCACCGCAGAGGCATCTTTCAGCACTTCCATCGACTCAATATCGTTGGGGTTAATATCGCTAAGCGATCCCCCCGTTTTACTGAGTGGAATCCCATCCACAACCACATAAGGCCCCGAGTTCGCATTAATCGAGTTCTGCCCCCGAATGGTCGTGCTAGGCGCAGCACCCGGCACCGACGACGATTGCGAAATATTGACCCCAGCCACAGAACCTTGAATAGCCTGTAACACGTTGGTCACGGGCAATTGCGAAAGACGCGCCTTCGGAACAGAAGCTACTGACCCCGTAATATCCGACCGTTTCTGAGTACCATACCCGACAACCACCACTTCGCTCAACGATTTAGCATCGCCCTGAAGCTGCACATTGACTACCGTCTGATTGCCCAGAGTTACTTCCTGAGGTTGATAACCAATAAACGAAACGACCAGAATTGGATTCGCTGCACCATCCGGAATACGAAGCGTGAATTTCCCTTCCGAGTCGGTATTGGTACCCGTATTGGTTCCTTTCAGCGAAACCGTAGCACCAGGTAGCGGTCCGCCTTTTTCGTCGGTTACTTGTCCGGTTACGGTAATGACGGCCTTATCCGACGTCGTCATTCGTGTAACAAATTGGTTGACCGAAGCATAAAGCGGATTGCTATTTAGGGCAATTTGTTGCGCAAACACCCCCTGAACGGGTAAGAGTGCTCCGCAAAGAAGTAGCCGTTTAATGTTCATAAACGATTCTTAGTTCTTGGTTGGTTATTGGACGATTTACTTATCAATGCGCCGTTGAAAAGCAAAATCATTGTTCGAATAATGCAAAATTAATGGGGGGCATTTTGACCACCGGGGGGCGTTTTCAGCAAAAAGAAGGGGTATTTTCAGCGTTGGCCCTTGAATCGCATATATTTTACACAATTCGGAAGCTAAGGCCGAAACGATT
Organism: Spirosoma harenae; assembly: GCF_054776975.1. NCBI lineage: Bacteria > Pseudomonadati > Bacteroidota > Cytophagia > Cytophagales > Cytophagaceae > Spirosoma > Spirosoma harenae. The sequence continues at coordinate 189,363 of NZ_BAAHBD010000009.1, forward strand.
CTTCAGAAGCTGTTTTTAGCCAGTATTGGGCGAATGGATTACACACGCCCGGACCTGAGTCCTTACAGGCCGCGCTCCCGGATGGAAAACGTTGGCTGACGCATGAGGGGGCTGTGTCCTCACAGCCCCTGGATAGGAGCTTTAAAAATGATTAATGGGTGCTTTTGTCATCCTGAGCGCAGGGAAGGATCTTATGGTTTGCTAACACTCTAATAAGGATACTTTAAGATCCTTCCCTGCGCTCAGGATGACAAAGTTTTGAAAGCGTGTTATTTGCGAAGTACCCCCATATTAGATACCGAAACGGGCTTGATGCCTTCCAATGTAGGCTGTACTTTTTTGATACTTCGGTCGGCATTGAATTCCAGCTTGTCGATACAGACTTCGCGATGATAGCCCGCCGATTCCCCCATGTTGATGCCGTTGGGATAATTGAATCGGTGGTAGACAATGTACCACTCATCCTTGCCGGGTAGTTGAATGACCGAATTGTGGCCTGCGCCATAGATGCCCCGACTCTTATCTTTTTCCAGCACGATGTTATTGGCCGGTACGGTAATCTTGCCCAAGGGCGAATCGGAGGTTCCATAACGAACACGGTAGTTTTCGCTGCGCGTATCATCTTCCGACCAGAAAAAGTAGTACGTTCCATTTCGGTAAATGACGTAGGTTCCCTCACGAAAGGTCTTATCGGGCGTCATCACTTGCTGTGTACCGGGTTTGAGCGAAAGCATATCGTCGGCTAATTCCGCACCAGCCATGTAGCCATTACCCCAATATAGATAGCTTTTGCCCGATTTTGGGTCCGTAAATACATCTGGGTCAATTTCCTGTCCACCCGTAATACCATCCGGTTTAGACGCAATTAATGGCTTGCCCGAATCGGTAAACGGACCTATCGGATTATCAGCCGTAGCGACGCCAATTTTCTGAGCTGCGGTAAAATAATAGAAATACTTGTATTGACCGGCCACCTGTTTCTCTACGATGCATGGCGCCCAGGCATTCCGATTGGCCCAGGAAACCTGTTTCGGCAAATCTAGAATCGTTCCCTCGTCATGCCAGTCGACGAGGTTATCGGAGGAGAAGGTTTTGAAATAATTACCCGCCCAGTGAGTAAAGCCGTCGGAGGTTGGATATAAGTAAAATTTGCCCGTTTTTTTCGCGTACAGGATTTCAGGATCGGCGAAGTATCCGCCTAAAACTGGATTGTTCGTGCGGTGCCAATGGCTTTCCAGTGCCTGTTCTTCAGCCTTTGTAATCGGTATAATAGTGCCGTGTCGTGGCTTGAAATTCATTGAGACACGGCCGTCAATTTTCTTAAAATGCGTCAAATCCGTACTCTCGGTAAACTCGTAGCGGCCCTTCGTATAAACGTCATACATCAGGATGTACTGGTCGGAGTTAATCAGCTTAAATACGCTCGAGCCTTCAACGGGATCGGTAGTCTGTTGCAGATAGGTATCGTATTGTTTGTACGGGCCAGTTAGCTGTGTAGAAGTCGCCTTTTTGATGCCATTGCCGGAGCCTTCGGTTTTGTAAAATAGGTGGTACTGTCCGTCTTTCTGAATAATATCGGCGTCGATGCAGGAGCCACCTGCCGGATTGGTAAATAGCAATTCGGGCTTGGTTTCTAATCCCGTAAAATCGGCGTTGGCGTAGGCAAAATAGATTTTATCGGCATCCTTACCAAAGCGCATCGACCAGTAAATCATGTACTTCTTCTTTGCAGAATCGTAAATTGTTTGGGGTGCCCACACACGATTCACATTCGCCAGTTCTGGAAACCGCGTTGGAATATCAACCTTGCTGGATGTCCAGTGAATCAAGTCAGTCGAGCGTAACAGCACCATGCCCAGGTTTGGCCCCCAGTCGTTTTTGGCTACGTGCATGTCCGTAACAACCATATAAAACGATTTACTGTCTTGGCCACGCAGAATATGTGGGTCACGAACGCCACCCGTAGCGCTAATGTCAGCCGATGCGAGTACGGGTTGGTTGTCGTTGAGCGCTTTGTAGTGGTAACCGTCCGAACTGGTCGCAAACCGAATGGCTTCTTCATCGCCTGAATTTCCCGTGAAATACACAAATAGATAGGCTGAATAAGGCGCTTTCTGCGATTTAACCGATTGAGCTGTTGCAAGACTGTTAGTCAGGAAAGTCAGTCCCAGAAAAAGAGCGGCAAAACGAATGACAGGAAGGTTACGCATAATTGGATTTGTGTATTCTGGGTGACCCTATATTATTTTGAAGTAACTAATCGCCGAACTCCCGTGTCTGTGCGGCCGGCGTCCGGTCCTCATAGACACGAGAGTTCGGCGATTAGTTACCCTCCGGTAAGGGGTCTGTGAAGACACAGACCTGGGAAACTGTTACTGTTCGTTTCGGGGTTTATTAGTGCAAATCAATTAGCCGGGGGCTTATAGGGCTCAGTTTCGGTTTATACTATGAATGATGAATACTCGATTATTTCCGCGTTTGCAATTGCTTTAAAATAGCGCTCAATTCCTTCGGCTTTCGCATGTACGGCGATAGGTCAAACAACGACACTTTTCGGAATTCGACAGGGTGGCTTTCGCTTTGTAGAGAAATATAGCCTTCCCGAATCGGCTGTCCATCTTTTTTCACCGCTGAGTCGTAATGACTCACATTTCCACCGGCAATCTGCGGTTTCTCATAAGTTAAAACGGTATCGCCTTCAACAATGTGTTTGATCAGCGAATCGCCTAATACTAATGCTTCGGCATGAACCCATTGGTCGCCCGCGTAGGTTTTTGACTTTGAATCCGTACAATGGGCCGTAAACAGTTTGCCATTTAGATCAACATAGGTGCCGGGTGTACAGAGATTGGCCGTGTGCCGTTCATGTTGGCCATCACCACCAAGCAGTTGCATTTCGAGCGAAATCGGGAAATCCTGCTTCAGACCCATAGATTCGGGAGATTGCCCATGAAGCATAGCACCACTGTTGCGAATAGCCCAGCCCGGACCACCTTTTACCTGATCGCCTACGAATCGATATTCAACAACCAGCAGGTAGGCCGAAAACGGTTTCTTGTAGAAAATATGCCCGTATTGCTCATCAAACGCCGTATACTGATCGTAGCGGACCACCATCTTGCCATCCTCAACCCGAAAGGTATTGCCATAATTATCATTTACTGGATGCCCCGTTATTTTTACTGCCCAATCGTTCAGGTCTTTGCCGTTGAATAAGTCGATCCATTTTCCCGGTTTAGGCTTCGATTGAGCCAGACAGAGGCTTGTCGCGCAGAAGAGCGTAACGACTAATGAGAGGAATCGCATGGTTTAGAAAGTTATTGTTTTATGGTAAAACGATTGGAGTTACAAAAAAGGGGCAAAACAGCGCCTTGTCCCTTTTTAAACCAACCTAAAAAACTCTTACTGTAAAGGATATAACTAAAAATAAACGATCTATTGTCCAGCTGAGCTTACTTTCGGAGACGAATTTGATGTCCCAAACAGGAGCCACTCTAAGCTAAACAGATCGCGGTTCGGCGTTTCGGATTTGACAAATACGAAGTATAAATCATGTTGACCGCCCGGATTTTGAATGGGTGCACTGGCCTCTTTATACGTCTTCCAGTCGCCCGTTGCCGGATAAGCTAATGTGCTGATTACTTGCCCTGTCGGCGAATCGATGTGTACTTCGATCGTAGCTCCTTTATCTTTCGACGAATAGAAATACGTAAGCTGATCGATGCCTTTCAGATCAATATTCTTCAGCACGAAATACGACTCGTTGTGAATAGTACCCAGGCGTTTCCCTTGCCGACTAATGTTGTGAAGTTCATCGGCTTCGCTACCCAACACTTTTGTCGGGCGTAACACCAGCATATCCGTTCGGGTCAGCGCTAGTTGTGTTTTGGGTTTGCCAGTCGGAGGAGTCGAAGAGCCTTTATCGGTGTAAGAAGCCATCAGTACGTAACGTCCAACTTGTTCTTTTCCAACGTGTTGATTCAACGTCAGCGCACCTTGTTGCGGAAGCCGATTTTCGGATGGTTCATTACCCACCGACAAGATGTACTTCACCATTTCGGTGGTCTCTTCGCGTGATAGCTGCGGATGGGCGCTCATGGCGTGTTCTCCCCAAACGCCACCGCCCCCGATGATGATTTTGTTAGCGAGTTTAGCAATCGCCGTTTTATCATCCCGATACCGTTTGGCGACTTCGCTGAACGCAGGGCCTACTGACTTAGCTGTTAGCTGATGGCAGGCTTTGCAATCGGAGCCCGCAATCTGGTTTTTGCCCAGACTAAACGTGGTTGTTAATTGCTGGTGCCCCATTTGTGGTTCCGGGTTCACTTTCGGAATGTAGTTAAGCACCACTTTCAGATTCTTTTTGTCGATGGGCTTATCTTCTTTGTCCTTCACAAGAACGCTGTAATTAATTGGGCTCGACTTTGGCGAGAAGAACGTTCGGTTCTGCGTCGTTTGAATCGCTATCTGTGGAGCCGTATTGCCCACTTTAACCGTCACTAGATTGGTGCTGGATTTACCCTGTTGGTCAGTTACGGTCAGCGAGGCTTTATAAATGCCGTTTTTGCGGAACGTATACGTTGGATTGGCTTCGGTCGATGCGACGGTAGCCCCTTCAAAACGCCATGCGTATGTCAGTTGATCGCCTTTGTCGAAGTCGTGGCTTTGGTCGCCCTTGAAGACTACGGTCAATGGAGCTAATCCAATCGTATCGGTGACGATGGCTTGGGCAACCGGAGCGCGGTTGCCGCCATTGAAATTAATTTTTACCAGCCGAGCATCTTCATTATCAATGCCATAGACCGAGCCATATTCTAGCATGTATATACTGCCTTCAGGCCCGATTTCCATATCGACCGGACGTCGAAAATCGCCGGTTTTAGGCATAAACGCTTCCATGTACTGGTAATTCTGCTGCTCATCCAGCCGAACGGCAAACAACCAATTACGCATCCAATCGTACATAAACAGGGCTTTGTCGTAATAGGCAGGCAATTTGGTCGACGATTTCAAATTCGCATCGTAATGGTAAACCGGCCCACCCATTGCACAGCGACCACCTACGCCTAATTCTGGAAACTCATCGGATTTGTTGTATGGATACCAGACCATCGCTTTTTGGGTCGGCGGCAGGTTCTTCATACCCGTATTGTTCGGCGAATTGTTGACTGGCGCGTTCACATCGAAGGTCGATCCAACAGCTTTGCTGGCAAAATCGTACTGATGATACGGTTTGCTGTCTCCCACGAAGTACGGCCAGCCATAATTACCCGCTTTTTTCGCCTGGTTAAACTCATCATAACCGCGTGGTCCCTGCGGCCCATCGGTGCCCGAATCGGGACCAATTTCGCCCCAGTACAGAATCGACGTAGCCGGATCGACTGAAATTCGGTACGGGTTCCGGCAGCCCATCACGTAGATTTCCGGGCGGGTTCCTGTTGTGCCTTTCGGGAAAAGGTTGCCTTCGGGAATGGTATAGCTACCGTCGGCTTCGACATGAATCCGAAGGATTTTACCACGTAAATCGTTCGGGTTTCCAGCCGAACGTTGGGCATCAAAGGTTAGTCGACCTTCGCGTTGGTCGATGGGGGCAAAGCCATTTGATTCAAAGGGAACCGTATTATCACCAGTAGAAATAAACAGATTGCCTTGTGTATCCCAAGCCATCGAACCGCCGGTATGGGCGCTCACTTCCAGATCAATCGGGAATTCGATAATTGGTTTTTCGCTGGCTACATCCAACGTACTATCGTCATTGATCTTGAAGCGAGCAATTCGCTGTTTGGTTTGCTCACCAGACTGAATCGTATAGAAAAAATACAAGTAATGATTCTGTTTGAAATTCGGGTCGATAGTCATTCCCAACAAGCCGTTAAGGTATTTATCGACGGCTTTTACCGGGAAATCATACAGCAACCGGGTTTTCTTCGAGGTTGGATCGTAGAGGTAAAACTTACCGGCCCGTTCGACAAAAAACACGCGGCCATCGGGCGCTACAGCAAGCTCCATCGGCTCGTTAAGATCGTTGGACAGCACAGTTTTGGTGAAGCGGTTTTCCTCGGGTCGGTTCAAAGTATCGGCCTGAACAGAGTTGGGTTTGTCAACTAATGGGCGGGGGACCCAATTAGTAAATAGCGTTGTTAGGCCAAGCAACACACTAAGAGACGCACTATAATTAATAAACGGTAGAATCATAAATACCTGAGAAAACGGGTCAATAGCAATTTGTCAACCTTGGGTTGCCACCTTTTTCGGCCCAACGGCGTTATAGTCAATAACGCATTTGAATAATGCAAAAGTAACAGGTCGTAAATGGGCAGAGGGGTTGGTTTTCGTCAAAAAGAGGGGGTAAATTGGTCCCGAATGATGAAGTGGTTTTTTCAATACGGTTTTTACTTTTTAAGTGCCCTGCTGGTGCCTTTTATCGGTTATCCCCAGCGCGAGCCAGATCAATTTCGATTCGAACACATTACGGTAAATGAAGGACTTTCGCACAGCGATGCGATGTGCGTTACACAGGACAAAGCGGGTTTTATCTGGATCGGTACGAACAAAGGCATTGACCGCTACGATGGGTATTCGCTAAAAAATTATAATCTACCCCTAAACGATCAGAATGGAATTTCCGGTAATCGAATCCGGGCGCTAACCATCGATCAGCATGGGCGATTGTGGGTCGGTGTGGAACGGGCGGGCTTATTCTGGTACGATGCCAATCGGGATCGCTTTGTCAGCGTTCGGGAACTGGCCGGGGCAGCTCAGTTTGCAGTATTTATTGATCAATTAGCCAACACGAACGTACACGCACTCTGTACTGATGCAAAAAATCGGCTATGGGTCAGCTCGCAGCGGGAAGGCGTTTTTGTTTTACAGACGGATGCGCAAGGTGGTCTGCGTACCATCCAGCGTGTACAATTAACAAATCGCCCGAATGCGGAACCTACGGTCAGTAAATTAGCAGTAGATCACCAAAATCGAATCTGGATTGGTACACTGGGATATGGTTTATGGGTGTTTGATGGTCAGCAATCGCTTACCGCCAAAACGCCTTTGCAGGCTACTCAACTAAAGTCGCTTTCGGTTCCGAATATTCGGGCGTTACATCTGGACTACCGGGGTGATCTCTGGATCGGCGCTGACGACCAGATTTTTTGGACCTCAAAACAGGACTTACAGCATACGGCTAATGCTCCGCCTAAAGCCTTGCGCCGGAGCTTTGCGAACATTGAAAGCCTTTTTCTGGACTCCTTTCATCGACTCTGGATCAGCACAAACTATGGGCTACTACTGATGAAAGACGGAATCGCAACAAGTTCGACCCCTCCTGTCGATGAGCAGCAAGTTCGCACATTCCTTCCGCTGGATACCGATCCGGCCAGCATCAACTCCGTTCGTATTCATGACATTCTGGAAGATCGGTTTCATAATCTTTGGCTGGCTTCCTCTGCGGGCGGGCTTAATCAACTAAAACTTCGGGCGAAGCCGTTCGGCCTGATTCGTCGGCAAATGGTTGGGCAAACAACGCCAGCGAATAATTACATTAATATCATTTTTAAAGAACCGAATAGTAATCGGCTCTGGATGGGTACCCGAAATGGCTTTGCCAGTTATGATGTGGTCCAAAAAACCTATCAGAATTACCTGAATCGCTCTTTATCGGGGAATTTAAATGGCATCGATGTCTCGACTATTTTCCAGGCAAGTGATGGCACACTCTGGATTGGAACTCGCTACCACGGCTTATATACGATGCGTGGGCAAAGTCCTTCCTCGTTGAAGCGGTTACCAGCCATGACGGGCCAGCCAGACTGGGGTGGCATCAGTATAGAAAGTATTATAGAAGACCGTCATGGCACAATTTGGGTGGCCACATTCAACGCAGGTATTCACTCTTTTAATCGAGAGGGGACGTACCTGAATACGTTCGATATGCAGCATAAAACACTGCCGACGCGTCAATTCACGATGCTTTATTATGAGCAAAATCAGGCTATTTTGTGGGCCAGTACGCGGGATGCGGGGTTGTTAAAACTACAGATCACACCGCAGGATTTGCGTCTGCTGCACCAGTTCAAACACGAGCCGAATAACCCAGCTAGTCTGCGCACGAATTATACCTGGCCTTTGCTAAAAGATAAGCAGGGCGATTTATGGATTGGAACCATCGGCGGGGGATTGCACCGGCTCGTCAGAAATGCGAATGGACAGGAAACGATCGAGCGCTATAGCCAATGGGTTCCTGAAACCGACGTCGAAAGTCTGTTGACCGACGAAGCCGGGAATCTTTGGATTGGTGGCTCTGGGCTATATCAATTCAATCCGGCGACCAAACGATTGTTGCGTTATGACGTTTCAGACGGGCTGCAAAGCAATTCGTTTAAAGTAGGCGCTGTTTACCGAGCCGGAGATGGGACTATGTATTTTGGCGGCACCAATGGCATTACCTATTTTCAGCCGCGAGCCCTGCTTCCAAATCCATATCCACCACTGGTACAGATTACCGACTTACGCATTTTAAATCAACCTGTAGCGGTTGGCGATACCATTAACGGGCGAGTGCTGCTGACAAAACCGTTATCTGATGCTCAGGACATTTATCTGAAAGCATCAGAGAATGATTTTTCGGTCGAGTTTGTCGGATTGAATTATGCTAATCCGCAAAAACAACAATACGCCTACCGACTGGAAGGCTATAATGACGACTGGGTACAGACATCTTCTGATCGACGAATTGCTACATTTGCCAACCTTCCCGCTGGCTATTACACGTTGTTGGTAAAAGCGAGTAACGACGACGGCATTTGGTCAACCCAACCCGCTACATTACACTTTACGATCCTACCGCCCTGGTGGAAAACCTGGTGGGCTTATTTACTTTATGTGGCCCTCATTGGTGGGGGTTTAGCCATCTATCGAAGAGCCGAGATGGCACAGCAGAAACTGAAGGCTAAGCTGGCACTGGAACAGTTTAAAGTAGAAAAGGAGAAGGAAGTTACCGATACGAAATTGCGCTTTTTTACTAACGTGTCTCACGAGCTCCGTACTCCACTTACGCTCATTCTGGGGCCAATGGAAGAATTAGCGTCAGCGGGGAGTGGTGCGCTTTACAACGTCAAAGAAAAAATGGTGTTGATGCACCAGCAGACGCGCAAATTGCTGGATCTGGTGAATCAGTTGATGGAGTTTCGGAAAGTAGAAACAGATCATGTTTCCCTGCGGGCCAGCCGGGAAAACATCATCCCGTTTCTTACTGAAATCTTTCTGATTTTCAAGTTAAAAGCGGATGAGTTGACTCTGGACTATGCCCTGGAAGCGCCTACTGGAGACATTCCTTTGTATGTTGACCGAAGTAAGCTGGAAATCATTCTGACTAACCTGTTGTCGAACGCGTTTAAATTCACTCCCCAGGGCAGTAAAATCAGGCTAATCGTATCTGTAGTTGGATCGCCCAATGACGCAGCGGTTTTTCAACATAACACTTTACAGAATAACTACCTTCAACTGACGATCCGCGATTGGGGGGTAGGCATGAAATCGGAAGAAGTCGAAAAAATCTTTGATCCGTATTATCAGGCTTCACATACCGAAACGATGCGTATAATGGGGACCGGTATTGGGCTATCACTGGTAAAACAGTTTGTCGAAGCCCATTTGGGTGAGGTGACTGTACAAAGTGAACCCGGTGCAGGCACGATGTTTACAGTACGATTACCGTTTGGCAACGCGCATTTAGCCCCCGAATCGATTCGCGAAGAGGATGCTAAAGCTATTGACAGTAAGGTTTTTGTTGATGCAGACGAAGGGCAGGTAACTGAGCCCGATAAATCGGTTGTTCTCCCAGTTTCTTCGGCCAGGGTGCTGGTGGTGGAAGATAACGCTGAGTTAAGACAGTATTTACAGCAACTCCTGATGCCTACGTTTGACGTCTTTCTGGCTGTAGATGGCGTAGATGGCTGGAATAAAACGCTCGAACTACTACCTGACCTGATTGTGAGCGACGTAATGATGCCCCGAAGTAATGGGCTGGAGCTTTGCCAGAAAATAAAACAGCATCCCAAAACGATGCACATTCCGGTAATTCTGCTAACGGCCCGATCCGCTGCCATACACGAACTGGAAGGCCTTGAAACCGGGGCCGACGAATACATGGCGAAACCCTTCAATCCCAGACTTTTGTGCACAAAAATAGCCGTGATGCTACAGAGTCGATTCCGCTTGAAAGAATACTACCATCGACAAATTCTGCTAAAACCAGCCGATGTTGTTATCCCCGACACAGAGAAACAGTTGCTGGAAAAAGCCATGTCACTCGTCGAAGCGAATCTAACCAATCCAGATTTTTCAATACCCATGTTAGTTCGAGAAATGGGTATGAGTCAATCCGCTTTCTATCGTCAGCTTAAAGCCATTACAGGTCAGTCGGTCGTTGAATTTATCCGTGATATTCGGCTAAAACGAGCGGCCCAACTGTTAAAAACCAGTACACTGCGTGTATCCGAAATAGCCCATCAGGTTGGTTTCGATGATCTTAAATACTTCCGCAAAACATTCCAGACCTTATATTCTCTCTCCCCTTCCGAATATGCCAAACAAAATCGGGAAGGAAGCACAGTTATGTAATGAGACAACGAACTTACTATCAGGTAGAACAGGCTAAATTTCTATTCCTGAGTAAGTTGGATTAGTAAACTTATTAGCGTTAACTTTCTTACGTAGAAGTAAATAGGGTATAACGTACTCGCTATATATGTCAGCTGAACAGCCATCCCGCATGTTAATCGTTAACGACCATAGACTCTTTAGCGGTGTACTAATGGAATTTCTAAACCAACAGTCAGATTTGATGGTGTGCGGACAGGTGTTTCAAGCCAGTGAGGTATTGGCCTATATAGACCATACTCAGCCCGATCTTATTATTCAGGATCTAAGCACTGCTATTGACATCGAGATTGGGAAGTCCGTTCTGGCTAGTTTTCCCTTGATCAAGCTTATCGCCTTGACCCGAGACCAGAGCTTAGCCCAGGCTGCTCAACAGGCCGATTTCCATGGAGGAATCTTCTATCAAGCTGAATTAAGTGAAATTTTCCAGTGCATCAGAAGCGTTTTGGCGGGAAAAAACTATTTCTCAATCAAACCGCCTGTTGATACGAGCCTGACGTTGAATAGTCGGGAAAAGCGAGTTATTGCACTCCTTCGTCAGGGCCTTAAACATCACCAGATTGCAGAACAGTTATATATTGAACCAATGACTGTCAGGGCATATCGGCATTCAATCTTTCATAAATTAGGGGTTAGTAAAGATGCTGACATCGTAGCCTATGCGATTCAGAATGGCATCGGGTAACTCATTGGTTGTGATTGGTATAATCTAGAAGCATAATGTATGGAAAACACAAACTGATTGATATTCAACAAAATACTCAACAGAGAACTGCACTTCGGCATCGTTCCCAACGCAGTAGCTCCCGACGGAATTGAAGAAGTTACACTTTATAAGGAGAATTTTGTTGTGGTGATGCCTCAGTCATTAAACGTAGATTTAAGCAATGCATCGGGCCTCAAGGCGCTGGCAAACGTTGACTGGATTCTGCCAGCAACCGAAGATGGCTATAGCTATAATGAGATCTTGTATAAGTTGTTTCAACAGAATGGTTTTACGCCTAAAGTAATCTTTCAATCGCCTAATGCATCGACCAATTTACGCTTGGTAAGTGAAGGTCTAGTACAATCATTGGAAAATCGGCAATTCGAGGCATCAACCTGGCTATTAAGCAATTCGAACTAGCGGATATACCCGTGTGAAGCTAGCCTTACAAAAGAATCTATCAACCCTGTAAAAGAAAAGAGACGAGACAGAGCCTCGTCTTTTCTAAACCAACCTATGATAAATTCCTAAATCAGATGAAAGCACTAAAGTATCAAGGCTGTAAAACGGGAGTCATATCGGCTTCAACATAATCAGATAGCTCTTTATTTTTAACCAGCGGCCCCATGAAAAGCATCATGATCAGTAAGCCGATTATGGCTACCGCGCCGAAACCAATAAAGAGCATATTATAGGCAGCTACATAGCCAATCGAAACGGAATAATTTTTCAGTACCAGCCCAGACAGCGACTGGAATAAGGCTCCTCCCAAACCCGTCCCTACACAGGCTAATCCCCAAACGGAGGCCGCTGCACTTTTGGGAACGACATCTGCCGGAAACGCCAGTGAATTAGCGGTGTAGGCCGTATAGCCAAATCCAGCCATGCCAAAAATCAACAGGGCCGATAAGGGTGTGGTGATAATAAACGGTCCCAGCAGCAAGGATACGCCCATTATTGAGCCAGCAATGGCAACGGCTATTTTCCGCGCTTTCGGAATTGGAACGCCCTGTTTAATAATGAATTGGGTAAAATAACCACCGACCAGATTGCCCACATCAGCAATGATAAAGGGTATGGTAGCGTACCAGCCAATCTGCTTTAAATCCCACTGATGCACATCGACCAGATAACGTCCGATCCAGAACGTAACAAAGTACCAAACCGGGTCCATGAATGTTTTGGAGAGCGTGAACATGATAACGAACCGGGTTTTCAGCAGTTTCATTGGGGGAATAATCCGAGCCTTTGCTTCTTTTACCGACTGTTCCGGTGTATAGTAGGTAAACCAGAAAATAGCCAGCCATAAATAGCCGAAAACAGCCAGAATAATGAATGTTGCCTGCCAGCCATATTCAACACCCAGATAAGCCACCATGGGTGGAACAATCACGGCTCCTAATGCCGAACCACTGTTAAAAATTCCCGACGCCGTGGACCGCTCGTTGGGTGGAAACCATTCACTCGTCAACTTGATAGCGGCAGGCCAGTTTCCCGCTTCTCCCAATCCCAGTAAAAACCGGCAGATACCGAACTGGAGAGGGGTAATCGCAAAGGCATGAATCAGTCCGGCGCTCGTCCAGAAGGCCATGCATAGTGCGTAACCGACGCGTGTGCCCAGCTTGTCAATCACAAAGCCTGAAAATGCATTGGATAGCATATAGGCCACAAAAAAGGCTGTACCAATATAGCCGAAGGCATCATCGGGAATGAGTTTTCGCAGGTCGCCATCCGCACTTAAGTAATTAAATGACAGCCGATGGACGTAGTTGAGCACCGTAGCCAGAAACGCCAGGCTCACCATCACCCACCGCATTTTTAGCGGCTTCGTGTCACTCAGCAAACCAGTCTGATTTTCCATGAAATAAGGGCTTAGAAAGGAAGATGTAGAGAGCAATGCCCTAATTGAGTTGATATAAATAACCACCGAAAAGACTAGGAGGTGACTCCTAGGTCTGTGTCCTCACAGACCTCTTACCGGAGGGCACTGCTGGCTGACGCACAGGTGTCTGTGAGGACACAGATACTGGGAGTTCGATGGTTGTTTATGTCAACTCAATTAGGGATTGAGGGTAACCAAGTATTTCCTGGAGCTTCCTACAGTGCCGAAATAGATACGATCTGCTCCGATTCTGTATTGATTTTCAGTGGATTCCGCAAAGTCCTACCTAAACCTTCCCATTGGACGTGCATTAAATCGTCATCCTGCAATGCAATACCCTGGCCGAAACTGAACGCATCCGCACCAAAAAAATGGACGTGTGCCTGGAACGGAAGTCGGTGTGCCTCGTATTTGAAATGATGGTATTCCAGGTTTTGAATACTGTGGGCCATGTTTTTCTCGCCCGTTCGGATGGGAGACGACCAAAGCGAGTTCCCATCCCGATCAACACCAACCGTACCTGTCCACTCAGAAAAATCGTCGGTAATGACCAGTTCGGGCCCGATGGCGCATTGGCGCAGTTTGGATGGTGCGAGGTAGAGGTAATTCTTTTTTTCCATGACATGGTCGGAAAACTCGTTACCCGTACAGAAACCAATTCGCCAGGGCTTGCCCGTTTCATCCACTACGTAAGCAGCCGCTACTTCGGGTTCTTCTCCCCCATCGTTCCCATACGCAGGTACTTCCAGCGTCTGTCCGTGCGCTCGCAAAACGGAACCATTGCCTTTATAAAACCATTCCGGTTGCACACCGATTGTACCCGCTGCTGGCGAACCGCCTTCAACGCCCCACTGATACATTTGCATACTATCGGTTGGCTTTTCAACCGCGGACTGGTGCATCATTTGCCGATTCAGCGCACTGTTTTTATGCGTCAGTCCCGTTCCCGAAACCATGCAGCCGAACGGTCCTTCGGGGTGATCGAAGGCGGGGAGTAATTGCCAGTCGCTTTGGTCGTCGTAGACTGACTGGTAATCAATCGTTTCGTCAGATAAACGGCTCTGAATCAGATTGACGAGTGATTGGTTTGTCTGAATCGCGTCGAGCGCCAGCGAATAGATTGATGACGTATCTTGTAAAAAACGTAACAACGGTTCCTCTACAAGGGCAACTCGTCGGTGCTGGGCGGCATCCGACAGTTGCACTAATCGTGTCGTTTCCATGAAATTCGTAAGGTTTAGGAGTAATGAAAGGGCTGTCTATTGCGTTACCCAGCCGCCATCAACCGAAAAGCAGGAGCCTGTTACGTAGCTGGATGCTCGGCTAGCCAGATAAAGTGCCATACCACTAATCTCGTGTAGTTCACCCCAGCGACCCATTGGAATTTTGGCGATAAACGCCTGATATTTCTCCGGGTCATTGAGCAGCGGCAGATTCAGATCGGTAGCAAATGGCCCCGGCAAAATCGCATTGACCGTAATGCCTTCTTTAGCCACCTCCATCGCCAGGGCGCGGGTCAGTTGCAGAATCGCTCCTTTGCTGGTTGCATACGGTGTACGGTCGGGAATAGCGGTTAACGCTAGCATCGAGCCGATGTTGATGATACGTCCGTATCCGTGTTGCTTCATCACAGGAATTACTTCGCGACAAGCCAGCCACGTACCTGTTACGTTGACCTGCTGCACTTTCGTGAAGTCATCTAGGGATAAATCTTCGATGGCACCCCGAATGTTGATCCCCGCTGAATTGACCAAAATATCCACCTTGCCGAACTGATCAACCGCTTGGCGTACAGCCGATCGGACGCTTTTTTCAGCTGTCACATCGCAGATGGTGCTGATACAATCGACGCCATAGGCCGATTTGATCGCTTCTTCGGATTGCAGATTTGTAGCTTCGTCGCGGGCGGCAATCACAATATTGGCTCCCGCTTCTGCTAATCCCTGCGCCATCGCCAAACCAAGTCCCCGGTTCCCTCCTACTATTAGCGCCGTTTGACCGTGCAGTTTGAAGAGGTCTAAAATGCTGCGTTCCACCGAAATTTGTTCCATAAGTCTATGTCGATCAGGTTGATTATTCGATGATGGTAAAGTGTTCGAGTCCCTCTGTTTTCAAGGTCAGACCCATGCCCGGTTTGTTATCGTCGAGCTGGAGTTTACCGTTGTCGGCAATGGCTTCGCCGTCGAAAATGTACCAGAACATCTCGTTGCCCACTTCAATCTCAGTTTGGGGAAAATATTCGGCCATTGGACAGGCAAACGAACTCATCACAACGTGCAAATTGTGCATCTGTCCGCCGTGAGGAATCACCTCTACACCGTGTACAAGCGCCATATTGCAGATCTTCTGCGCTTCGGTAAAACCGCCAACCCGGTTGACATCGAACTGGAAAATATCGAGCGCACCCGTTTCCAACAAGTCATGAAAACCATAGCGCGTGTACTCGTGCTCACCACCCGACAGCGGGATGTCTGTGTACTGTTTGAGCTTGGCAAAGTTCTGAATCTCGTCGGGCAGCATTAGTTCCTCTACCCAACGCAGGTTGTAGGGTTCCAGCTCTTTCAACAGTCGCTTGGCATAGGGGAAATTAAAGCCCATATACGCTTCGAGCATGATGTCTACATCGTCGCCAACGGTTTCCCGCACAACACGAACCATCTCTACATTTTTCTTCAGTCCAGCCAGTCCGTCGGTTAGCGGATAGCCGCAGCGCAGCTTCATGCCCGTAAATCCTTCGGCTTTGTAATGCGCAGCTTCTCCCTGCAAACTGTCTAAATCGCGGGTGTACAATCGGCTATAATACGTCTCGATATGCGGTCGGGTACGTCCACCCAACAGCATAAAAACTGGTTGATTGAACGCTAGCCCTTTGATATCCCATAAGGCAATATCCAGCGCACTAATGGCCGCAATAACAGCTCCTTTTCGACCGAAAGCGACAGTCGATCGGTACATTTTTTCGAAAAGATATTCCGTATTAAGCGGGTTTTCGCCGATCAGGAGCGAGGCCAGTTTGCTATCGATGATCTTCTTGGTTACGTCGGGGCACAAACCTGCGTTGCCAATGCCAATATGTCCTTCGTCGGTTTCGATTTCGACCACCAGCCAGCTAAAAAACCGGAAAGCGGCCTGTGAATCCTGTTGAAAGTGAAGGGGGCTCAGGGGCGTCGCAAAGATGGTATCGCCTGTTTTAACCGGCCCGTTCCATTGATAGAGTTTAGCCCTGACGGCACGAATTTTCATGGTACGAATGAATTATACGAAGATGTCTAAATAGGTCACCTCTTCGGAAGTCGGTAGGATACCGTGCTTCAGGGAGGAGTTAAAATAAAGGCTATCGCCTTCTTTCAGTTGGTATTCAACCTCGCCAATCTGCATTTTCATCTGCCCCCGAATGACGTAGATAAACTCTTCGCCCTCATGTGACAGCTCATGCGGTTTGACTTCCCCTTTTTTACCCACGAAAAGAAACGGCTGCATTTTCTTCTCGTGATATTCCGACGCATAGGGATAAATGGAATACCCTTTATCCGTCTGCGTCAGGCTTTCTTCCGCTTTTTGGCGGGGTGTCACTATCGCATTTAACCAGCCGTCCTGTTCCAGTAAATTGGAAATCGTCGTACCCAGCGTATTGGCGATTTTGACCAAAGCAGCTACCGATGGAATCGTTTTATTATTCTCAATTTTGGAAATCATGCTTTTGGACAAATCACTGGCATCGGCGATTTCCTGAAGTGTCCGGCTCTGATTAATGCGGAGAATTTTAATCCGATCTCCCAGGTTCAACTTGGTGCTATTGTTGTCGATTGAAACCATATTTCTTTGTTTACTTCTGTTCAATATTGTTGAACGAAAGTAGCTATATTTCAACAGACACGAGGTAAAAAACAGGTTAAAATGGGATCGTTTACAGATAGATCACTCCCAGCTCAATTTTAGCAGTGATACACCCTGCCGAGGCAACGTGAAGGTTAGGTTTGCTTCTCCACCCTTTACCGTAATCGTGCTGGGTGCAGAAAGCTCTTTTAGCTGGCCTGCTTTTTCCAGTTCAGCAACCTGTGCCGTCGTTGGATTCTTTGGCGATCCCATTTTCTTCCAGACTTCATAGGAGTTGCTGTTTTCCTGATCGATGCGATAATGGTGAAGAACAACTTTCTTGTTGGGCAGTCCTTTCAATTGAATCGACACAGGAGCATCCGGCGCGGGAACATTATCATCATGGTAATTCCAGACCATCACGGCGGCCGATTTAGCATCCTTGGAAGCCAGCGCGTTGATGTCCGATTCGCCCCGTACGCTCTCATCCCGAACCCGAGCGTAATCATACGCTAAGCCGCTTTTAACCTCGACGCGTGTAGTCGGCATCATACCAAACATGCGGAATACGTTCAGCACAGGCTTATCGACGCCATTGGTAGCCAGATCGCGGAATCCCCGGAACCAGGGTTGGTTTTCGAACTCGAACGCCCAGGTAACCGCACCTGCCAGATTCACCCCACGCGACTGCGCCAAGTCATATTTCCGGGCGAATGAAGCGGCCGTATAACTGGAATACATAGTGCCATTCCGGTACGCATTCTGCGGATTGAAATCCTCCGAACAGGCGGCACAACCTTCTGGATCGGACTCGCCGATAATAATGGGTAGGTGTTTCAGGCTGGGGTACGAGGCAACAATTTCAAAGCCTTTATCGATATCCCGTAACTGCTTTCCAATATTCATCTGGACATGCCCATCCACGATCTTAGGCGCTCCTTTGGCGTGAAACGTGATGAAATCAATCGGAGCCCCTGTCTTACCCGTGACGTAATTTTTGCCACTTACGATGTGCTCCATAAACGCGTTGAAAAACTTCTGAGACTTTTCGCTGAGTGGGCCAGTTACTTCGGGTCCACCCATACGAGCGGTCGGTAATGCCCGTTTGACGGCATCAGACGTATAATCGTAGAGTTTAATGTACTCTTCGGTCGTACCTTTCCAATACGGGATGTCGGGCTCGTTCCAAAGCTCCCAGTACCAACTTTCGACTTCCTTCTGACCATACTTCGCGATGGAGTGCTTCACCCATTGGTAAACCAGTTCGGCCCATTTATTATAATCTTTTGGAGGATAAGCCCAACCGGTAAAGATATCATAGTTCTTATGACTGGGGTCCCAGCTGTGGCGGTACGGTTGCGGATTCGTAGAAAGCGCTTCGGGCATAAATCCAATCTGAGCAATAGGCTTCATGCCCCGCTCGATGAACGTATCGAAAATCTTATCGACGATGGTCCAGTTATAAACCGGTTTGCCGTTTGCATCTTCCGTGTACGCATTCGTCGATCCCCATTTGAGGGCGGCCTCTCCATCGCCCGTTACCAGCAAACTATGCACCCGAACGTAAACGGGTACTTTACTCAGCTTTGAGATTTCGGTCAGTAATTTCTTGCCGTCCTTCATATAGGTGTAGTTCGGCTCGTCGTAACCAAACCACGCCCAGATTGGTTTCAGCGGCCCCTTATCTTTGGCCAGATCCACCTCAATTTTTGTGGGTTTCTCGGTACTGGTCTGCGCCAGACTATCAGCACCGGGAAGGGAGATGAATACACAGGCACTCAGTGCCATTAACCTTAGCCAGGCATTGCATGTACGTTGATTCATAAAATCAAAAAAGATAAGAAATGTATTAAAAGCATTGATTGACAGAGCGAACAGACCGTTTTACGTATCGAGATAAAGCCATCAGCCACCTTAATTATACCCTGTATTTTGCTTGAGCGCCGTATTGCGACTTAGCTGGAGGGCAGGAATTGGAAACAGTACGTGTTTATCGGTAGCCGCTGAAATACCCAATTGTTTCGCGTTGGTAATCAACCGGTCATGACGGATCAAATCCCAGCGGTAATGCCCTTCGCCAACAAATTCACGGGCTCGTTCGGTTAGCAATGCATCCCGAAATTGCACCTGGCTGAGTCCGACCAAATCAGGGTAAACGCTGGCTGGCTGCGCATTCACCGTACCCACAGCCCGCGCCCGTTGACGTACTTTATTGATTGCGTCGTAGGCTGCCGGAGTTGGCGTACCCAATTCATTGATCGCTTCGGCGTAGGTAAGTAGCACGTCTGCGTACCGAATCAATGGATAGTCAACACCTTCCCGCAGGATACCCGTTGAAAAATCAACCCGGTTGAATTTGGTAAGGAAAGGGGCATACATTTTTACCGTATCGCGCACCAGATCCTTGATACCATTTTTATAATAATAGGGCATCTTATCGCGCACCGACCACCATTTCCGGTACGTATCGGGCGAGTTGGCAAAAAACTCTTTTCGCGCCTGAAAAATCACCAGATCTTTTAACAAGTGAAACTGGATGCTGGTACCATTTGACAACGACATTGCCGGAGGGCCGAACAAGTAGATCATCCGCGTTTGATACAGTTGCGATGTACTGTTGGAATTGCCCCCGTGCTGAATCGCGAAAATCATTTCTTTACCATTGCGGAAGTCGGGATTCACAATGTTTTCATAATCGGGCATCAAGTCAAACACTTTCGAATCGATTACTTTCTTCGCTTCATCAGCCGCTTTTTGCCACTGCCGCTGTTGCAGGTATACCTTTGCTAATAGCGATGTAGCCGCTAAGGAAGTCGCCTTGCCCGCTGTGTGATCGCCCTCGCTATACGGATTCAATTCACTAGCCGCCGTTTCCAGATCTTTGACAATAAAGGCGTAGACTTCCTCGGCCGTATTTCGCGGTTTATTCACTTCGCTCAGATCGGTCGTACCTTGTGTTTGCAAGGGAACACCACCGAAAATACGGACTAGATTAAAGTAGAAGAGCGCCCGTAAAAACCGGGTTTCGCCATCTAACCGGGTCTTGTTTGGAATGGTGGAAACGGCCAGTTTATCAATCAGGACATTCGCCCGGTTGATAGCGGCATAGTAATAATCCCAGGCCGTTGACAGTTCG
The DNA here is from genome assembly GCF_054776975.1 of Spirosoma harenae. NCBI lineage: Bacteria > Pseudomonadati > Bacteroidota > Cytophagia > Cytophagales > Cytophagaceae > Spirosoma > Spirosoma harenae. Next base: position 209,562 of record NZ_BAAHBD010000009.1, read on the forward strand.
AGTGCGTCGGAATTCCAGGAAAACGTGTTGAAATCGTTGGTAACACCTGATCGGTCGCCGGAGCCGTTTGCGGAGCCGCCCCCAATCAGGATACCCGCCGTTACGTCGCCCAGTGTCACCCACTGTCCATCACGATAGGTGTCGTCCCACAAGCGTCCGTACACGCCATTCAACGCCAACTGTGCCTGATCGCTGGTTTTATAGAAAGCGTCAACGGCTACCTGGCTGTACACTTTTTCATCTAATGCATCCTTACAACCCGTGCTTCCGGCGAGGAGTAATCCCACGCAGATGGCCGTGACTTTATTGGTTTTAAATAGGGTAATCATGGAAAAGGCTGGTTTAGGAGTTAAAAACCCAGTTTGAGATCAAGGCGCAAGGTGCGAGCCGATGGATACCCATAGCGATCCATGCCTTTGGCCGTATTGCTGGAACCGTACGAATTCAGCTCAGGATCATAGCCCGTATAGTTCGTCAGAACAGCCAGGTTATCGACACCAATACCAATCCGGGCGGTTTTGATAATCTTGGTGAACGACGGAATTCTGTAGGTCAGCGCGATGGTCTGAACACGCAGGAATGAACCATCCTCGACCATAATTGAGCTAACACGCTGAGGATTTGAAGCACCAGCACCCGGATAAATACCATTCGGATTCGTTGGCGACCAGCGATCCAGACGCATAGCCGAAACACCCACTCCGTCGAGTAACCACTGCTGCTTAGCCAGATTAAGCACCGAATTTCCGTACTCACCATACACAAATACATGCAGGCTAAGAGGGCCATACGTTATGTCGTTGGTCAGGCCGAAATTGAATTTCGGATTCGGATTGCCCAGAAATACGTCATCGCTCTCTGTATTATACGTACCGTCGCCGTTCACGTCTTTGTACCGAATGTCGCCGGGTTTGGCGGCTGGCATTGTACCGACTTGCTTGATTTCTTCCGCTGATTTCCAGACGCCTTCGTAAACCGATCCATAGAACTCACCGACCGAATGTCCTGGCTCCAGACGGGCCGTGTTTTTGTCGTGGGGCGTTACATTGCCACCACCAACCCAGCCGGTGTATTGGTACGGCGCACCACCCAGCGACAGGATCTCGTTGCGGTTGAAGGCAATGTTGAAGTTCGTTGTCCAACCTAGTTTACCCGTCAGATTAGTGCTGTTTACCCCAATTTCAATGCCTTTATTGAGCATCGCGCCCGTATTTTTCAGGACACTACTAAAACCCGTTTGAGACGAAATGGGGACATCAAGCAGCAGATCGGTCGTTTTCTTGTAATAGGCATCGACCGAAACATTAAGCCGATTTTTGAAGATAGCCAGATCGATCCCCAGATTGTATTCCTGCGTTTTCTCCCAACTCAGATCGGGATTAGGAATGTTATTGGGGTACGCAATCGGCACTTTTGAGCCGCCGAAAATGTAAGAACTGCGCGTTCCAAACGACGTACCAAGCAGTGACAGTGACCTATATACGCCGATGGATTCGTTGCCTGTTCGACCGAAACTGGTCCGTAATTTCAACTGGTCGAAAACACCTAAATTTCGGATGAAGGGTTCATCCCCCAGCTGCCAGGCGAACGCGACCGACGGGAAAATACCGTACTTATTATTGACGCCAAACTTCGAATCACCATCCGCCCGAATCGATGCCGTGAGCAAATATTTATCGTTGAAGGTATAGTTTACCCGACCCAAATACGAAATGAGTGTCCACTCGTTCTGGTTGCTACCCGGCGTTTGCGGGCTACTGCCAAGTCCTAAATTATAATATTGGAATACATCGCTGGGGAAACCGAAAGACGACGCATCCAACGTTTCGTTTTTCTCCCGCTGGTAGGTATAGCCAGCCAACACTTTGATTTTGTGGAGACTATTGATCGTTTTGGTATAGGTCAGCGTATTGGAGTTGGTAACGTTGAGGTTCCGCACTGCTATTTGCCGCGCTTTTCCACTCGCCCCCGCTGCCGCTTCTGACCCGATTGGATAGTATTCATGGTAACGCCAGTCGCGAATATCAGCGCCAATCCGAATATCCAAATCCAGCCCATCCATGATATTATAGTTGGCATAGGCGGTACCAATAAGCCGCAGCGTATTGCTCAACTGTTTATACTGTTCGGTCATGGTCAATGGATTTTCCAGACCACTGCCTAGCGGGAAGTTGCGCAGATTGTTTGGTATGCCGAGACTGTCCCGCGCCGGAATGGTTGGTGGCGCCTGATAGATCGCATTAATGACATTAGAAATACCTTCATAGCCTTTCGTATCCGTTGGAACGGTGTACTGATCCGTTACACTAAAGAGCAGACTTTCACCAACGCGTAGACGCTTGCTGATATCGGCGTCCAGATTAATGGTAGTGCCGTAGCGTTTGAAGCTTGAACCGGGCAAAATACCATCCTGATTCGTATAATTTCCGCCAATCAAATACCGCAGATTCTGCCCACCACCTGAAAACGCCAGCTTGTACGTTTGTCGCGGTGCGGCCTGAAATACTGCATTTTGCCAATCCGTACCATTCCCAAACGCGGCCACCTGAGCGGGCGTATAGGTCGCTGGTCGGCCTAGTAATGTAGCGCGTTCATTGGCCTGTTGCGCCCATTGTTCCGCATTTAAAAACGGAAGTTTGCGCCGGGCCTGCTGTACGCCAACCGATACGTCGAAATCGACATTATGCTGATTGGCTTTACCTCGTTTGGTACTGATCAGAACAACGCCATTGGCCGCTCTTGATCCATAAATAGCTGTTGCAGAGGCATCTTTAAGCACTTGCACCGACTCAATATCCGATGGATCAATCGAATTCAGTGGATTAGGAGCGCCCCCGAACGAACCAATATCTGTGCTGGCACTCGTTTGTGCACCACTGCTGATCGGCATGCCATCAATCACATAGAGCGGAGCACCACCAGCCGACAAAGAAGCCGTTCCCCGAACCTGAACTGCAATACCACCACCAGGCGCGTGTGAATTGGTATGTACCTGTACACCAGCAATTTTGCCCTGCAACGCTTTATCCGGTGTATTGATGGTAGACGTTTCAATATCTTTGGCAGATATGGAGCCAACCGCGCCCGTCAGATCTTTCTTTTGCTGCGTTCCATACCCGACGACAACAACCTCTTTCAACTGTTCTGCATTGGGCAGCAATTTGACATCGATAATGCTTTTGTTGCCTAATGAAACTTCGTGCGCTATGTAGCCCATGAACGAGAAAACCAGCGTCGCAGAGCCTTCTTTTACATTCAGCGAAAACGTCCCATCAGCTCTTGTCGCTGTACCGATCGTCGAGCCTTTCACCACGATACTGACGCCAGGCATGGGCTGATCGTTTTCGTCGGTTACCTTACCCGAAATGGTTCGATCAACGTTGTTCAGTACGTTGGAAGACCTTTTCTCGAATTGCGGGAGTATCGGTTTAGCATAATACGAACCGCTTTTTCGGCCAGTTCTGGACTCTTCGCCAAGCCCTGCTGCACATACCTCCCAAGCCCCTGAAACCAGGAAGGCCATGGAGAGAACAGGGCATAGGAATCTTGTAAAATCCCTATGCGGATTTTGGATAATTTTCTTCATGAAAGAGGTATGATTAGGGTTTAGGGCATACGTATCTGAAAAAGCAAAACGCCTTTTCCAGTACAAATAACATAGTTTATTAAAATTCAACAATGTTGAATACAAAGGTAAAAGCCGATTTTAGGAAGTCAAGCTTTTTACAATATTTTTATTTTTTATTAAACTATTACGAGTATTAATTTCAGCTAATAGCAACAAAAAAGCCTGAAAATCAGGCTTTTTTTGATAGATATAAACGCTTAAAAATGATGCTTATTTTTTTCGTTGGATAACCGATAACGCTTTAGCGGCAATCGATGCGGCCGTCAATCCGTACTTTTCCATAAGTTGCTCCGGTGTCCCACTTTCCCCGAACGAATCGTTTACGGCCACCATTTCCAGCGGGGTCGGATGGTTTAACGAAAGAAGCTGCGCTACGCTATCGCCCAACCCACCATTCATTTGATGTTCTTCAGCAGTCACGGCGCAGCCCGTTTTATAGACTGATTTTAGAATGGCTTCCTTGTCAAGCGGTTTGATGGTGTGGATATTGATAATGTCAGCCTCTACACCTTGTTCCGCCAGGAGTTTACCGGCTTCCAATGCCTGCCATAATAGGTGACCCGTCGCGAAAATGGATACGTCAGCTCCCTCATTGAAGACGATTGCCTTTCCGATTTCAAAGGGTTGATCGGCAGAAGTAAAGTTTGGTACGACTGGGCGCCCAAACCGCAAATAAACCGGTCCTTCGTAGTCAGCAATAGCAATCGTAGCGGCTTTGGTCTGGTTGAAATCGCAGGGGTTTATTACCGTCATTCCTGGTAGTGCCTTCATCATACCGATATCTTCCAGCACCTGGTGCGTTGCGCCGTCTTCACCCAGTGTGAGACCAGCATGGGATACACAGATTTTAACGTTCTTATTGGAATAAGCTACCGACTGCCGAATCTGATCCAACACCCGACTTGAGCCAAAGTTGGCAAACGTCGTGGCGTAGGGAACCAATCCGTTCAGGCTCAGGCCAGCCGCAACGCCAATCATATTTGCTTCAGCAATACCGCATTGGATGAAACGATCAGGGTTTTCTTTAATGAACGTATCCAGTTTCAGGGAGGCTACCAAGTCAGCGCATAAGGCAACGACATTCGGATTTGAACGACCTAATTCGGCCATGCCCGCGCCAAAACCAGAACGGGTATCTTTCTTTTCGGTAAATGTGTACGTTTTCATGGGATCAGAATTAGTAGTCGCCAAGGGTTTCTTCCAGTTGAGCTAGGGCTGCGGCCAATTGGTCATTGTTCGGTGCCGTGCCATGCCATTTATGCGTATGCATCATGAAATCAACGCCTTGCCCCATCTCCGTTTTCATGATTATGCAGATGGGTGTGCCCTTACCACTAGCCTTTTTAGCTGCTTTCAGCGTAGTGAGTACTTCGTCTAGATTGTTGCCATCCATGTGAAGTACTGTCCAGCCAAACGCTTCGTACTTAGCACCCAAATCCCGGTTATTCAGGACTACGTTGGTTGGTCCGTCGATTTGCTGACCATTAAAATCAATGATTGCAATTAGATTATCGAGTTGCCGATGCGGAATGAACGCTGCCGCTTCCCAGATCTGCCCTTCCTGCTGCTCTCCATCGCCCATTAAGCAATAAACCAGATGCGGATCTTTTCGAATTTTCTTGCCGTATGCAGCCCCGGCAGCTGCCGATAGTCCCTGCCCTAACGAGCCAGACGCAATTCGTATACCAGGTAAGTGTTCAGCGGTTGCGGGATGACCCTGTAGCCGGGAATCCAGCTTGCGGAACGTAGCCAGCTCACTCACAGGGAAATACCCTCGGCGACCCAGGACAGAATAGAGCACTGGCGAGATATGTCCATTTGACAAAAAGAACATGTCTTCGCCTGAGCCACTCATATCGAATATAACCGAATCCTGATCGTCTGTTTTCAAATCCATAGCCTGAAAATACAGACTGACCAAAACATCGGTGCATCCCAGCGAACCGCCTGGATGGCCCGATGACACGCCGTGTACCATCCGAACAATATCCCGGCGCACCTGAGATGCTACTTTTTTTAGTTCACTGGTTATCATATAATTACTATCTGTAGTTACTCAGAAACTTTGCTAGTCCGTTAGTGGTAAAAGGTGATTTAGATGTATTGATTAATGATACTTTCGAGCCATTCCTGCTTACCACTCCGAAGTTGAGGCTCACCATTTGCCAACGTATAACTACGTAAATCTTCCAGACTCAATTTCCCTTCTTCAAACGCCTTTCCCTGACCACTGTCGAATGAGCTGTACCGCTCCTGGCGAAACTTGAGGTAATCAGAATCCTGAAGGATAGCATCTGCCACAATAAACGCTCTCGCAAAGGCATCCATACCACTAATATGGGCTACAAATAAATCGTCTATATCCGTCGAATTCCGGCGCACCTTAGCATCGAAATTGATCCCGCCGGGTTTAATACCTCCGGCCTGATGAATAACCAGAGCAGCTTCGACCAACTCATATAGATTGATTGGGAACTGATCTGTATCCCAGCCATTTTGGTAATCTCCCCGATTGGCGTCAATACTGCCCAGCATACCCGCATCAGCCGCTACCTGTAATTCATGGTCAAACGTGTGGCCTGCTAATGTCGCGTGGTTTACCTCAATATTTAATTGAAAATCGTCGTCCAGACCGTATTGACGAAGGAAACCAATCACCGTAGCCGCATCATAATCGTACTGGTGTTTGGTGGGTTCCATGGGCTTAGGCTCAATAAAAAATGTACCGGTGAACCCTTGCTTACGAGCATAGTCGCGGGCGATGGTCAGAAATTGGGCCAGGTGCTCAACTTCCCGTTTCATGTTGGTATTCAAGAGCGACATATAGCCTTCGCGGCCACCCCAAAACACATAGTTTTCTCCGCCTAAAGCAATAGTGGCATCAATTGCATTTTTGACCTGTGTTCCAGCATAAGCCAATACCGCAAAATCAGGATTGGTAGATGCCCCATTCATGTAGCGGGGGTTCGAGAATACGTTGGCCGTACCCCAAAGCAGTTTTACCCCACTTGCCGCTTGTTTTTGCTTAGCATAATTAACAATCTTTTCCAGCCGACTCTCATAATCACTGGCAGAAGGACCTTCGTCGACCAGATCAATGTCATGGAAACAGTAATACGGAACACCCATTTTGGTTATGAACTCAAACGCAGCATCCATCTTCAGTTTTGCCCGTACATTGGCGTCCTGATCCTGATCCCAGGGAAATACGCGCGTTCCCGGACCGAACGGATCACCACCTGTTCCGCAGAACGTATGCCAGTAACTGATGGCAAAGCGCAGTTGATCGCGTAAGGATTTTCCACGGATAACTAACTCAGGATTATACCATTTGAAAGCTAATGGATTTTTAGATTTTGGTCCTTCATAGCCAATAGAACCAATACCGGGGAAAAATTCGCGGTCGCCCAGTGTAATAGTTGAGGATACTTGTTCAGCAGTCATATCGTAAATAATTCAGTGGTTTTCAAGAGATAATGTCAATGGTCAACCGCGTCTGCGTTAGCCATTCGCGATCTTGTTTTATTAATCTAACTCGTTGCAGAGTATCAAAAACAGTATCAAATAGCATTAGGTGTATTATTGACACTTATTTTTATCGCCTGTAAAAGTGGTACTTATTATTTTAAATGTCAAGTTGACATTCATTATTTTACACAAAAAATTGCTATGATTACTGATAGCCGTTTATCTCAAAATAGTACAGTTGTGGATTAATACACTTACAAGGCTAATTCAGAGGTGGGTATGAAACTTAAGAAGGCATTAGTGATTTGGCCATATTTATGATTATCAAACTGATAAAAGAACGCTCCCCGCTTTGAAAAGCCCTTTTGTTTCTCTTCCAGCTTGATGAGAAGATCCATCGACAGAATCTTCCGGCTAAAATTTCGCTTATCGAATTCTGTATTATAAATCGCTTCGTATAATTTCTGGAGTTGGGGGATTGTAAACTTTTCTGGCAAAAGTTCAAAGCCGATAGGCTGCTGCGCAGCCCTATACCGTAGTCGCTTGATAGCTAAATCGACCATGTCACCATGATCAAATAACAATGGAGGAAGGTGATAAATAGAAAACCAGTTGGCCTGATAATCCTCTGAAATTTTTGTCTCGTAGTCTGCTACTTTAACTAAAGCGAAGTAAGCGACTGAGATTGTTCGAACAATCGGGTCTCGATTCGGATCGCCAAACGCGTGTAATTGCTCTAGGTATACGTTCGTTAGGCCAGTTAGATCAAATAAAATTCGGGCAGCGGCTTGTTCAAGACCTTCATCAGGCTGGAGCCAGCCTCCCATCAGAGACCAGGTTTTATCCTCTACTCCCCTCTTGACAAGAAGCACTTTCAGCATTTCTCCGTCAAAGCCAAAAATGATTGAATCTAAAGCTAATAAATAAGGTTGCTGCTGTTTATATTGCTCTAACATGCTATGGAATTTCGGAATCTTTTGCCTCTGAAAGACAATATTTCATTTAATATCGAAGGTAAGACGAAATACCCCAATATTTTGCAGTTCAAACGAAAGGTATAGACAAAACAAAACCCCAACCATCGGCAGGGGCGTGTCATACACAATTATTATTATCCTAACTTTTAGACTTTTAGTAATCAGCCTAGTCACAAAACAAATCCCGGCTCATCCTTGGCCGGGTTGTCTGATGTTTACTCAACATTAAATACAGTTTGATAAAGCCATACAATTCGGTTGTAAAAATTCAGGTTACGGCACTCTCCTTTCTACGTTCAGTTCAAGTTACGGGGTACTTTTTTCTACGTCCAGTTCAAGCTACGGTACTTCTTTTCAGTTTGTTCAAGTTACGATTGGTACTCTACAATTAAAGTCAAGTTACGGTACTCTTCCTCTTAAAGTTTGTTCAAGTTACGGCAGGTATTAAATCCTTTATCCGATTCAGTGAGTCAAAATTAGAACGTGTAGCCGACAGTACTACTTCGAAAATTGTTCAACTAATTACAAATTCGCCATAATAAATAAATGCCTTATAGTCAGCATATTAACTAAAAAACAAAAGCATGATTTTTAGAGATTGTTACACCTATTTTTGATTTTGTTGCGGGGGGATTGGTGGTACAAAAGACGAAATCAAAAACCCCTGCCATCACTGGCCAGGGGTTTTGAGTTCTATAGCATGTCTATGGGTTAGACAGTATGATTTAGACTCAATCTGTCCGTGATAAGTAACAAAAAAACGCCAACTCTATAAGAGTCAGCGTTATATTCATTTTCCATGAGTACTAACTTATCGTCAGTCAGGGAATACAATCTTTATAGCTACACGGGGGCTTTATAGTGACCCGCTCTTTTATTACCCAGTTTATTTTTTCCCTGCCCTCCAAATCAAATATGCGCTAGCTCCTACTATACCAGCCACAACCAGCACGGGCACCCACCACGGACCTTTGTAGATAACTCCGTAATAATCTCCCGGCAATTCCTCTACTGTTGTTTTACCGTCCTTCATATGGATGTGTGTTTTAGTTATACTTGTCTGCTGGCAATACCGTGTTAACGCGATGGACGCCAGGGCGATGAACGTAAATATAATGACCTCCTGATACGTGTGTTTTTTCATCATGTTATCCGGTCTCAATTCGATCCGTCACCAGAGTTCAGAAGTCTCGACGGCTATACTTATTTTTTCACACTCACTTTTTTAGTAGCAGACTTAGCAGCAGTCGTTTTGGGAGGGCTCTGTTTTTCTACTGCAGCAAGCGCCTTTGGCTTTTTGGCAACCTCACTGCGCTGGACTCGACCCAAAGAAACTTTAACCGGGTTGTTGATGACCGCATAAAACTCATCCAGGTAGGTTAGTGTGCGCTTTACATAGACGGAATCCAGGTGAGGGTTATTCGTATAGAGGGCGTAAACCTGTGGTTTCAGTTGGTTGAACCGCTCAAATACCCGGTGAAACAACTCTGGAGAGAAGGCAATACTTCGGTAAACCCGTTCCCGTACCGAGGCCGTTCCAATGTTCTCGGAAGGGCGGGCATAGAAGGCATCGACGATGCCCGATTGGTCGAAATCGTAAGGTACCGGCACAGGATTTTTAATTGTAGGAACCGTTAGGAGCCGGATATTATGTCGATAGGGTACCGACCAATCCGTGTTGCCAATCAGGTACTCAAACACAGCCAGTGTAGCCATGTGCAGAGAATCCATGTTGGCCATGCTGATTTGCCGAAGTTTATTAGGTACTCCTCCATTACGTTTCATCAGATCGGATTCATCTTCCAGCAGCACTCCCCAACGGGATTCGGCAGGTCGTTTACCGGCTGAATCGACATAGTTTACCCGGCATAATCGTGCCCGAAAACTGTAGTCTGTGAGCAGATTGTAAAGCCGATACACCAGGTACTCCCGCACAACGTATTCCTCACCTTCGCAGTGGGTTACCAACTTTAGCCTGTTCTGGTTAGCAAACACGGTCTGACGGGCTTTCTTTTTGGGTACATCCAGATACAGGGGTGGAAACGAACAGTTGTTCCACAGCTTACGAAAGTTGCCGCGTACCTGGAGTTTTACGGGGAGTGTTACGGTGTCTCCCTGAGCCCCATGATACTTGAGCTGGGCAGAGTGGATCATCGTGGTGTCGCCCCGGTCTTTGATAATGCGCGGAAAAGAAGCCGTGAGGGTAAAGGCCAGTATCGAGTCGCTGCCGAAGAGAACATTGCGCTGCGTCGAATCAGGCAAGGAAGCGTTTTGTGCGAAGGACCCGACTGAAATCGCCAGTATAAGGATCAAAAACACAAGTAGACTTTTCATTGATAGGACAAATGGCTTATACCGAGGTTTCATAATCTCAGTAAAGATATTTTTAAATGTCGTACAAAAACGGATTCCGAACGTACGCATCCTGTATTCATCAATAAAAAACCGGACTAGAACAATCGCCTAATCCGGTTTTTATTGATGCTGACAACTAGGTGTAGCCAATCGTTAATTGGCTCGAATGCAACGGAAACCAATCGGGTCCATAACTGTCAGCGGGGCCTTCGGGTTGGTAGTCGGCGATTTGACATAGTAATCCGGTCGCTAAAAATCAGCGCACCACTTGAATGGTGGGAAGAAGACACAATTAATGAAGTAAGGCAGTATCGGCTTCTTTATGAATCTCGACCTGAGTGGTAATTCGTTTTCGTCCTGTTACTAATACCAGCAGGGCAATCGTTGAAGAGCCAGCCATTCCCAGCACCATTGGAAGAGCTGAAGGAACCTCGAACATACTAATAAATACCGAAATTAAGGTGCCCATTCCCATTTGGAGAGCCCCCATCAATGCCGAAGCACTTCCGGCATTTTGAGCAAAAGGAGCCAGCGATAATGCGGCTGCATTGGGGTTTGTAAAACCGATGCAGCAAAGAAACAGGAAGAGAAAAACCAGAGTGATCGGAAGCGTCAGCCAACCCGCCAGTGTAACGCCCAAAAACGTTAAGCCAATAATTACCTGACCAATCAAGGCAACGTTGACGATTTGTTCGCTCTTGTACGTGCGGAGCAATAAGGTATTTACCTGGCTTGCCCCGATGAAACCAACCGAAAGAGCAGCGAATATCCATCCATACACTTTTCCATCGGTATGAAACACCTCCATAAACAAAATCGGTGAGCCCGACACATAAGCAAATAAGCCGGAAAAGGCGATGGCGCTGGTGAAGGCATAGGTGTTAAATTGGGGTTCACGCAATACCTTCCAGAAATTAAGCAAAATCGGTTTGGGCTTCAGCGAAATGGACTTGTCGGGTGTATAGCTGGTAGGTAGCCAGAAGAAAACAGCAATTAAAATAATAATGCCCATCCCCATCAGGATAACAAATACAGTTTGCCAACCTAAGGCAGTGGTCACATAACCACCCACCGTGGGCGCAATCATTGGCGAAGCACCGACTACCAATAGTAAAAGGGAAAATACCTTGGCATTGTCCTTTACTGGAAACAAATCGCGTACCATTGCCACTGATGCCACTGCTGCTGCGCAACTACCGATGGCTTGAATGACACGCATAAGAATCAATCCGTCGATACTCGTCGTTAACGCACAACCTGCCGAGGCAACTATGTAAACAATCAGCCCGATATACAACGGTTTCTTTCGGCCAAACCGGTCAAGTAATGGTCCATAAAGCAGTTGTCCTACTGAAATACCGATGAAAAAACCGGACAAAGAAAGCGATACTTTGGCAGCGGTGGTGTGCAGATCGTTGGCGATGGCCGGGAAGCCGGGTAGATACATATCAATGGAAAACGGCCCCAGCGCCGTTAGACTACCCAAGATCAGAATCAGGAAGAAATATGTCTTTTTGGACATCGAAAATTACGGACTACTTTTACCTCAATCAACCCTGCCGTGTTCATACAAGTTCAGGTTCAATACGGTCTGAAACGGTTAAAAATTATCAAACAATTTCGGAGATTAGCCGACAGGTATATCGACGACGAAACTCCGCGAAGCCATACTCAACGGTAAAAATCGGGTACATTCGATTGGCATTATCCACCAGAAGCTTTACCAGGGTGAAAATCTCGGCGATGTAGAAAGGAAAGATTTTTTCATCAACCTGAGCGACAACATATCCGATTCGTTTAGCGCCCACAAACGAGTACAGGTGGAATGTATCGTGCGCCCTTCATAACGGTTGATCGTATTTTTCGACATAACTTCGATGCACTACAAGAGACTAATTCACGTTTCAGTAGCTGCTTTTGTCGCTTCATACAGAGTTACCTATGGGCATTCAGTAGGCTCAACTAGTTTTGACTACGAAATGATGACATAAACAAACGCTTCCTGACTATTCCATTATCCTCTTTTTATGAAAATTCTCGAACTTGACCTGTATAGTAACGACCTGGAGGCTACGCGACTTTTTTACGTTAGTCGATTAGGATTACCTCTATTGGTTCATTCAGCGGCCCAAATCACTGTATTAGTTGGACACACTCGCCTGACATTTCGCCTTGTCGACCAGCCAGTAGCGCCTTATCATATTGCGATCAATGTACCGAGCGATTCGCTGGATGTACTTATGTATTACTACGATCTGGATTACCTGCCTACGCATACGCCTGAAAAGACCGTTGCTTATTTCCCTGATTGGCAGGCCAAAGCCTGTTATTTCTACGATACGAATGGCAATCTACTGGAGTTTATTGCCCGAACGGAGCTCAACCTGAATAACCCAGCTCTAACCGTACCGGAATTATTCCAGGGCATTAGTGAGATCGGCCTGACCACGCAGGATGTCGCTTATACAAGCCACGAGATTCAACGGCGATTTCGGGTGAATCAATTCCATAAAACAACGCCAAAACCCGATTTCAATGCACTGGGCGATGATAATGGTCTGTTTATTCTGGCGAAGGAAGGTCGTCACTGGCTGTTCACCAACACAAAAGCAGGACTTAATTATTGTCGGGTTCAATTCACCAATGGCTCATCTGATGTTCAGCAGGAACTGTATTCGTATGAAGTGAATCAGTTACCAATCGGCTATGCGATGGATTATCGTCAACGCTACGTTTCGGAGAACGTGGATGCGCAGATGGCCATCAGTGAGTCGTGAATAATTTGTTGACAATTTTTTCCCCGTGTCGCATTTATTCAATACCCGGCCTATTCCGCGATCTACCTTTGCATAGTAATTAAACCAACAACTTTTTTAACAACAGTACTCATGAACAAAACAATCATTAATCCCTGGCAATGGCAAGACCAGTTAGGCTATGCACAGGCCGTTGAAGTTCCGGGCGGAAGCAATACCCTGTATTGCGCTGGGCAGGCAGCCATGAATGCGCAGGGGCAACCTGTTGAAGGCAGTATGAGCGAGCAAATCGAACTTTGCCTCAACAACCTGGACGCCGTATTGGAGAAGGCAGGATACGCCTTTCAGAATGTTGTACGGCTCAATTTTTATACGACGTCCATTGAGCAGTTTTTTGCCGCTTACGGTCAGGTTATTGATCGGTTGAAACGTAGCGGTTGTACACCATCCAGTACGTTGACCGAAGTACAAGCATTGGCTTTCCCGCAGCTCAAGGTTGAAATCGAAGCAACAGCAGTCAACTAACTCTTCGGCTCTATGTGTCAGACTATCAACCAGCTAAAGGGAGGCTGTAACCTTTGTCCTCGCCGGAACCCGTGTGTGGGAAAACAATCAGCCCTCAGCGCAACAGCCACAACGAATCAGGGCCGTTTGTCGCTTTATCCATTAACAATTAGTTCCTCTAAAACGACCAAGTCCAATGCAAAACCAACGTTATAACGTGTTCAATCAAATTCATAAAGGCCTGCGGGGTATGCTTTATGACTCGGCCATTCGCCTACAACAAACCGATTTTTCTCAGCCAGAAGCCAGTACAGTGGTTGATCAGTTAAAGCAGGTACTTCTTTTTTTTGATGATCACGCCGAACATGAGGACCGATTTATTCTGCCTCACATTCGCAAACACAACGCTCAACTCATTGATGAACTGGAAAAAGATCACGAGATCGATCATCGCTTAACCCAGACACTTTTTGATTATATTCAGGAGTGGACGGATACGCTGTCTGCTCCCCAGCGAGAAGCTATTGGCCAACGTATAAGTTTTGCATTCAGCGAGTTCATTGCGTTTAACCTCTACCACATGAACAAGGAAGAGAACGTGCTGATCTATCTGCTTTGGAAGCATTATACCGATGATGAGATTCGGGCAATGGAGCACGAGATTATAACCTCTATTCCACCCCAGACATTGATGGCCGAGAGTCGCTGGATGATGCGTTCCATCAACAACAAAGAGGTAATTGGCTGGCTGTCGGGGGTGAAACAGGGAGCGCCAGCAGAGGTGTTCGGCCACTTCCTGAAAATGGCTGAAGAGGAACTACCCGCCGAACGTCTAACGAAAGTACAGGCCGCGCTGGAACTGGCCTAAGTACAGGCATTCATCACATCCCCGTCTATTCACCGCAATGAACACAAGTTATCAGGAATTCAAACCATCGCCAGCCTTACAGCCTTTTGTGGAGTGCTACTGGCTCCATCATTTTGAAACGGTCGGCCAGGAAGAATCACCTGTTCAGCGCTGCCTGCCGTTTGGCACGTTGGAATTGATAATACATCTGGATGATAATCCGGCTTATGTGTTGATGGATAACAATTGGCAGAAGCTCCCGCAAGGTTTTTTTGTTGGCCTTTATCGGGGTAACGTGCACTGGAAGGCGGTAGGAAGCGGACGAAAGTTTGGTATCCGACTGAAGCCAGAGAGCTTACTACAGTTGTTCAATATCCCTGTGGCTTCGCTGTTCAACAACTTTACCGATCTGGATTCTTTCTTCGGCCGAGATATTAATCGGCTGGTCGAAAAAGTGTACGGTTTACCGGCTATTCAGGATGTGATCAACGTTTCAGAAACATTTCTCCTGGCGCAATTCCAGAATCTGACGGCCGAACGGAATTACCTGGTTGAAGCAACCCGGCTGATCCGGCAAACCAAAGGCAGCGTTACGATCGAAGCACTTAGCGAACAATTATCCATCAGCAGACGCCAGTTAGAACGTAGCTTTAAAGACTGTTACGGTACGTCTCCCAAGATGTATCAGCGCATTATTCGCTTCCGGAACGCGTATGAGTCGTTCCAGCAGACCTCAACGGCACCGAATTGGCTGGACGTTTCGTACAACTTCGGCTATTCAGATCAGGCCCATTTTATCCGGGACTTCAAAGAGTTCTCGGATGAAGTGCCAACGCTGGTCTATCAGGATACGGATCAATATTTTCGACGTTCCTGCCGACAATTTGCCCGAATGAGTGCTTAACTAGTAGTCATCAGGCCGTAAGCTAAATCACTCTTTTTTATCGAATTAGGGTCGATCTGAGGTTAAATCAGATCGACCACAGGATTCCTTTTTTCTAAAAACCATGAAACGTCTATTTAAAAAATTAAAACGTAAACCAAGCAATGGCCCTAAAAGCCGAGTACTGACTCGTCGCTCGCAGTTATGGTGGGGCCACGAGTAAGCATGGCTGCTATAAATCGGCTTCCATGAACAGTCAACCAATAGTTTTCTTTTAAAACCAACTCATAGTATGAATTTCAAACTGCCTGTATTCTCTTTTTTTCTGGTAGGCGGTCTCCTCGCAGGCTGTCAGGATCACCGGATTACCACTCCCGTTCAACCGACGATGACCACACTCGCTACCGGCTTAGTGGGACTAATTGGCGTGGAAACTGACGCTAGTGGACGGTTATTCGTCAGCGAGCAAGGGACTGGTAACAACGATGGTCGTGTATCGGAAATCACTCCGGATGGAAAAGTGCATCCGATCATTACGGGCCTGTACTCCTTCAAACGCCCTGATAATGAGCTAGACGCTACCGATCATCTGCTCGTAGCCGATGGTATGCTGTATGTTCTGAACGCCAAGGGACTATACACCCTGAATCTCGCATCCTACAAAACCGATAATGCACCAATTCCAGCCTCTAGTCTGACTCCCGAAAATATTCAGAAGTTCGTCATCGATTACACCTTTACCGAGGATACTGGCGAATCGCATCTGTATAGCATGACCCTGGGGCCAGACGGTGCGCTTTACTTCGCAGATGCAGCCGCCAACGCCATTATTCGTCGGTCGAAAACCGGCCAGTTAAGTGTAGTAACGGCGGTTCCTGGTATTAAGAATCCCAATCCAGCTGGCCCACCTCCAGGACCACCGTTTATCGAATCGGTACCAACGGGAATCACCTACGATGGTAAGCAGTTCGCTATCAGCACGTTGCTGGGTTTTCCGTTCCCGGCTGGCAAAGCCCTTATCTACCGGATGGACCTGTCAGGCAATATCACTCCCTTCCAGCAAACCTTCAACAGCTTGGTCGATATTGAAAATGATGGTAGTGGAAATTATTTAGCCCTTGAATTTGCCGCGTTTGGTCCAACGGGTTTCACCCCTAAAACAGGTCGATTGCTACGAGCAAAAGGGAGCAGCAGTGACGTATTGCTCAATAATCTGAATCTACCAACAGACTTAAAAATTATTGATAATCATACGGCATATCTCACCAGCATGGGAGACGGAGCCTTATTGAAAATCACATTCTAGTCTACTTTACCCCTAAATCCCCTTCGGCGAACGTCGCTCATATTCAGCTAAAGTCTGCTGAAGGAGATTTAGGGTAAATAGAACCTGATAAGGCGATTGTGAAATTGAATGACATTTTCGACATTTGTCAATGGCAATTACGACTTAAACGTACTCTATATAAGCTCTGATTCAGCGGTCTATATGTCCACCTGTTTCCTACCTCCCCGACCTTATTTTCCTACTTACAGTACCTATTTGGCCGCGGACCCGATTCGATTGCGCTGCCAGCACGCTTTTCCTAGCGTTCAGCTATGATACCTGTCAACGACTCTCGACTTCGTTGGCTTGGCCCTGTTGGCCTTTTTTTGTTCGGGAATATATTTTTCCGACTCTCGTTTTGGCTTCAGGCCAGTCCGCTTGCACGCGCCCACTCAGCAGTGGTCGGGTTGGGAGCGGGTTTTTTATTTTGGCAGTTAAACCGCGCTGTCACGCGTTATCTACAACGCAGGTACCCTGGCCTGGAACAGGCCCCTAAACGACTCCAACTGCTGCTGATACTGACTCCCCTACTCGTTAATGCAGCCGTCTTTTTTCGCTTCGGCTTTCATTTACTATTGGGCTCAAGGGAAGCACTTTGGCTCGGCCTGGTCGACTACGTTACATCGGTAGGTATTCAATTATTTTATCAGGTAGTATACATCAGTGTTTATGAAGGTGGCTATGTATTAACTCAGTGGAAACAAACGTATAAGGAAAAAGAAGAACTGATAAAAATTCAGTGGCAAACCCGTTTTAATTCGTTGAAGGGGCAGGTCAACTCTCATTTTTTATTCAACTCACTAAACGCACTTTCAGCGCTAATTGACGAGTCACCAGCGCAGGCCAGTCAGTTTGTTGATGAGCTGTCGAAGATGTATCGCTACCTGCTTCAGGCCAATGACCAACAATTGGTTTCGCTGCGTACGGAATTAGATTTTATTGAGTCTTACGCACACCTGTTGCAAACCCGACACGGCACCGGAGTTAGTGTACAGATGATGGTTGAGGAAAATTACCTGTCCAGCCCACTGCCTCCGTTAACCTTGCAATTACTGGTCGAAAATGCCGTCAAACACAATATCGTTCTGACCAATCGCCCCTTATTAATTGAAATAGCCACGACGACAACGGGTCAGTTACAGGTTCGAAACAATCTCCAGCGGAAACCCATACGTGCACTCAGTAATGGCGTTGGCCTGACCAATATTGTAGCTAAATACCGAATGCTAACTTCAACCGACATTATCATTCAGGAAGACAATGAGCATTTTACGGTTCTACTACCCTTACTCGACCAGATTTAACGAAGAGCGAACTCAGTAACATATTTGTTCATCTTCACCATTTCCTCAACTCAATCGCTCGCTGTTTATAACGGTTCGTACTTTACGGCCATTTGCTCCAACCCTTGCGCGCTTCAGACACCGCCTTACTCGACAATCATTTTCTCCGTCTGCCGCCTTACTCCATCTGTAATAATCACTGAGTAGTGTCCTGCTGGTAATTTTGAACTATCAATATCAATTGTGTTGATTCCTTTCTTAAGATTATATGCTTTTAGAAAGACCGTCTGACCACTTGTCGTAACGACAGAGATTGTTACCGATTGATCTATTGGATTATTGATGAGCAACTGAGCGACTCCATGCACTGGATTGGGCACTAACTGACTCAATAAAGCATCGGAATCTATTCGAACCGACCGAATCTTGGAATAAGTCACGCTGCCATCCAGATCAACCATTTTCAGACGATAGTATAAGGGAATTCCTACAGGGGCTGTCTGGTCAACATAACTATAGACTGTCGAAGCTCCGTTATCGCCCTTTGCCATTACCCAGGCCAGATTTGTAAACTCGTGTGCGTCCTGAGATCGTTGGAGTTGATATCCCGAAAACGCCTTTTCAGCGGTTGAAAGCCAATCCAATCGCACGGCTTGTGGCTCAGCTTTCACCTCAAATGCTACCAGGTTGACGGGCAAGGCAGCTCCCTGAACCCAGGTCGCAAAACTATGTGCTGGCACCGTTACCCGCAGCACACCGCCCCCCGATACCACGGGATTGCCGGTGGAGGTTGTTCCTGCTACTCTTGTAAACAGCACACCAGGCCCAACACCATTGCGCTGTATAACAGGAATTTCGACATCCATTGGCTGATCGCCATAGTTAATTACATTGAGTACTTCTTTGCCGCCTACGCTTCCAGTTGCATTATTCTGGTAAATCAGTGATCGCTTGTAACAACCACTAAAATAGTTGATGGCCGGTCCCCCAAATTTGTTAAGGTAGTCGATTCCCGAAGAGCCATTTATATACGTTTTGAGAACACTGATGAGTTGATCGATCTCCGTTTTCAAACCGCCTTGCGGCCAGTTTGGAAAATAGCTATATGCCTGGGGAACGCAGGCAGACCCATTCCACGTAGTTACCGCTGATGGGTAGCCGTAATAGTCAGGCCAGAAGATTGTAGGTACTCCCAACTGATTGTTGGTGAGCATATAAGCATAGCTATTGAGCGCATCGGCCCGATCATGTATAAGCGCGTCACCAAATGTTGGATCGGAACTTCGAAAGTCATGGTTGTTGAGCATGGTTACGACGTTGGTACCATTAAAACTACTCCCATCGTGCAAACTTCCGGTAAAAATGCTGCGTACATCCCAGGAATTAGGCTCGTTACAATCGGAGGATGTACTCACGCCATTCCCTCCATCGCTGGCTTTTTTGAGTTGATCACGGAGATTAAAGTCAAATACCTTTGGATTAAGACCTGCTCCTCCACAGGCATTTAATCGGCTATACACCTGATTCAACCAACTTCCCTGTGGGCCAGGGTCCTGTCCATACCATTCACCAACAATTAAGCTGGGATCTTTACCCGCTGAGTGTAAAGCACACAAAAGATCGCCCACAAACGAAGCCGGAAAATGCTTGATCGCATCCATCCGTAAACCCCGGATTCCGACTTGATCCCAACTCCAGATGGTCCAGTCGATCAGTTTCTGTTTGGTGTCTGGATTTTGATGATCGTAATCATAGAAATAATCCATACTCTGCTGACTATAGGCTGGCCCTAAACAGGTCGCATTGACATCGGCGGCTGGATCGCCAAGCCAGTTAGGGCGAAAATTACTACCGTTCATGCAAGGTCCACCTCCGGGTAATCCGCAGAAATTCGTAAAGGTTTGCGCCCGAAGCTTATAGGCTGGATTGAAGCCTCCACCTGCTGCAAACATATTCGCCTGATCGGCCAGATCGCGAGGAGAACCGTTTCCAGAAGAACCGAGCGGATCATACCAAATTTTCCAGGGACGGTGATTCGAATAGGATGTAATATCGCCTGGGTTAATATTGATCATCTGGATAAACAGAGTATCCGTCAAATTGAAATCAGCCATGCTGAGCGACACTTGGAATTCATCTGAATCGCCATTGCTATCAATTGTAACCTGATAATTTGTGCCCAATTGAATCGGGTAAGCTGGCCCCTGCTCAGGAGCAATAACGGTTGGTAGATTAATAGGTGCCCACCGCGAACCACCAATCTTATTTGTCGTTACGTAAAGCATATATTGGCTACCGACATAAGTACTTGTCCGCGAGCTAATATTGATGTAGTAATTCCCTGTGCCATTGCCAGTCGCACCTCCAACTGGTAGAATCATTCGATATCGATCCGACGGATAGGAATACTGGTAGCAATTCTGATTACTGGTATTGCCCGCGTGGTTCATAATGTAGTCCAGAACGGGGTCATTATTTTCGGGCAAACCGCCATCACGGTGGTTATATATCATATCGCCAACGACCTGCATACCAGCACCGGAAAAGGCAGAAACCATGTTCAGAATTTGCTGCTTGGTTCCTAAGGCCGTCATCGTACCAGCGGTCCCGATGTAGAGGTCCTTAGGATCATAACCTCCACTATTAGGACCGTTCCCCTGAAATGGAGGAGTCCAGATATGGGTAAATCCTGAAGCAGCTAACTGAGCGGCTTTAGCAGCCATCGTGTCGGCCCAGGCAGCCCCACACTGTGCTTTCGGAATATCATAATAAAACCCCTGCATCAGCACTTGCTGGGCCGTTACCGCCAGGAGAGATGCACTGTAAACCGCTACTAATGAAATAGCTTTTCGTAGAAAATTCATAAAGTTAGGGTAATTGAAAAAGCAGGATAGAGAACTGGCTTGCCTATTCCCCACCCTTCCGGCCATTCTTACTAATTAGTGAATCACCAGGCGTTCGCTTATCTGCACGGTTCCTTCCTGAAGACTAAACACATACACACCTCTGGTTAGCGTATTCTGAGGATACAAGCGATAGACCGAGTCGGATTCGAGTTGTAGATCAAAGGAGATTGGCTGGCCAACCAATGTCGAAAAGCGAAGGTTCTCGGGAGACGCATTTTTTAACCGGATTCGAATGGCATGCTTTTCGGTAGGATTGCCGAGCAATTCGAGTAACGGCTGACGCTCATCATACAGTACAGCGATGATTTTAGAGAGTGTCACTTTTCCATCCAAATCAACCTGACGAAGGCGATAGTAATTGATCCCTTTCGCTGGCGATTCATCCGAAAACGTATAATACTGGGTTGACGTAACAGTGCCTTTACCTGCGTTTCGGCCAATTGCTTCAAACGATTTAGCATCGGTACTGCGCTCAATGTCGAAATGACTATTATTCTGTTCTGCAGCCGTTTCCCATTGCAAATTAATAACGCCGTCGCCCATTTTGCCGTTAAAGGAAACTAACTGCACCGGCATTGGATTCTGCACAATTTGCCAGCATTGATAGTCGACCTCATAGCGGGCACGTCCATGAAAACCGGGTCCCATTGATACACGGGCGTCTGCATTTCCAGGCCCACGCGACAGATCAACACTGGCTGTAGCCGTAAAATCAATGGTAAATGAACCGCCTGACTGGTTGATACTAGCGGCTGGTACTGAGAACGTTTGCTGTAATGAAGTGCCAAACGAAGCGACATTCGTACCTACCGATGGATAATACCAGGATTGGTTAGGCTGCTGCATTGCCCAATCATAATTATTCCCATTTCCGGCATCAAAAACAACTAAATTCTGCGTAACGGTCTGCATTCCAGTGGAACCACTTCCACCGTATTGACTTGACGACCAACTCAGTTGGTAGTTAGCCGTAATATTAAAACTGGACTGCGCTCCTGAATTACCGCCGATAACCAGAAAGCGCAATTCATCGGCACCAACTCCTGACCCATCACAGACTGCCCCATCGTCAATCAGAATTCGGGCTGCGGTAGGAATGCACACAGTTCCGGTCATAGCCCCGTTAGAAATTACTGAGGCCGGGTTCGGGTTTGTCCATTCAGTTAGTGTAATGCGTCGAGTCGCTGTTGATGAAGCTGGCCAGTTTCCCCCTGCTGTTGTTCCTCCACAACCTGGATTTTGTGATACAGCCAAACTACTCCGATTGGCTCCGCTTTCACCAATATTGCCGAAAATCTGCTTTTGAATGACTGGACAACCCGGAACTGTCGTCGATGGCAAATCGGGTGGACATTCAATCTGTAATCCGAAGGAGCTATTATTCGTACTACAGGCACCAGTGCAGCCCGTTCGTTGTGGTCCAGTAGCATATGTGCTTGTACTAACCATCTGCCATACATAACCAGGAGCCGGGGTAATAGCCGGTTGTGCCGTTGCTACCTGTCCCAAGCCATATAAAAGTGTTATTACGCCAAGGATACGTTTTTTCATAAACATTGAGTGATACGTGCTATTTCGCAAACTTAATTCACTAAAAAAGTAGATTGCGTAAACAGCATGCGGGTTTAGTTACTAAGATTATAAGTAAATTTTTCTTGGTCGTAAATATATATTTTTGTATCTATAAAATTATTTTAGTTTATAAATTTTGAGAAAAATAAGTCTTACATTTTCTAATTAGTACTATCTAACTTATCATTTTTTTCCAATGACATCAGACGTGAGACTATCTTACCAATGTTTACGCCTAATAGCACTTTCTTATAATAAATTTCACCAATTCCTATTTTTATAAAATTTCATATAAGTATTTCAGCACAAAGCGATATTTATTTATACCTTAATGATCTCATAAAAAAAAGGTTCTTAGAATAACCCCCTTCATCGTGATACAGTTAGGTATTCGCCAACATAGCTATTTCTGTCTGCTTCTTAGCCTTTTTCTAAATTTAGCATGGATAGCGAGGGTCAAAGCCGCGAAGATTGATTCAATTCGGGTTACGGTGACAGAGGGAACGAATATGGCGGCCGACCTTTCGCCGGATAAGAAGTTAATCGCCCTTGATTTACAAGGAACCATTTGGGTTGTATCTGTAACTGGTGGCATAGCCAAACCGATCACCGATCCACTCGGCGATTGCCGCCAGCCCAGTTGGTCGCCCGACGGAACTCAGATTGCATTTCATGCTTTCTGGGATGGTCGATATCATCTCTGGACGGTATCAAAAAACGGAGGAAAACCTCGACAATTGACCACTGGTCTATACGACGACCGTGAACCACACTGGTCTCCTGACGGAAAATCAATCGTGTTTTCTTCGGATCGAAGTGGGAGCTACGACATCTGGCAATTAACGCTGTCAGACAATAAACTAACTCAGTTAACAACTAACTCAGCCAACGATTTCAATCCGGCTTTTTCACCCGATGGCCGTCAGATTGCCTTTATCTCTGATCGGCTCGACGCGCCGGGTGTCTACGTGATCACGCCGGGACAATCCGAAAAAATCGTTTCGGCCTCCAACGATAAATTAGCCAGTCCAGCCTGGAGCCCTGATGGGTCAAAACTGCTTTATAATAACCTTTCCAAATCGCAAAGTGGCTTAACTGCTGTTCCTATAGCAGGAGGAAACGCACAACTATTGACTGAGCCATCAGAAGATGTTTTTCCATTTCGGCTGTCCTGGATTTCTACCGACGAATATATATATACCGCCGATGGTCTTATAAAACGGTGTAAACTAGGCAGTAGATCAGCCGCTACCATTCCATTTCAGGCCATCATTACCCTACCTCGTAATACGTACAAACGCAAAACCTACGATTTCGACACTAAAAAACCACAACCCGTTCTAGGTATCAAAGGACCAACGATTTCACCCGATGGCCGTCAGATTGCCTTTGCGGCATTAGGCGATATTTGGATCTTAACCAAAGGCAATAAGCACCCCAAAGCGCTTACCAACGGCCCCTTCGTTGAAGTCGATCCTGCTTGGTCACCTGATGGCACAAAATTGACCTACGTTTCAGACCGAAACGGTACGATGGATGTCTGGATTCATGATATGAAAACGAGCCAGGAAAAGTGTCTAGTCGATATGGCTGACGATTTACACTTTCCTACCTGGTCGCCTGACGGCAGTAAGATCGCCTTTTACCAGAGCGATCCACGCAACGCCTGGGGACGAAGTACACTCTATACGGCTGATGTAACATATACAGCTGACGTTAATACGCCCAAAACACAAAAAATTCACGAGTCAGTTTTTGTACCCAGTCAGCCGAGTTGGTCCCCCGACGGCAAAACCCTTGCCTTATCAGCGCTGCACCCCTACTCATCTCGGTACCGTGAGGGAGTTAGTGAGGTACTCTTAATTTCATTTGACGGAAAAAACGATCGATACGTATCACCTGCGCCCGGCCATAGTTTGGCAACGCGTAGTAAAAATGGGCCTGTTTGGTCGCCCGATGGCACACAGATGGCCTACATTCTGGACGGCCTACTCTGGACTACAACCGTTACGGCTGATGGAACTCCCAGCGGCCAACCCCGCCAGTTGACTACCGAGCAGGCCGAAGCGCCCACCTGGACGGGTGATTCTAAACATCTACTTTTTCTGGCAACGGATGTCCTAAAAGAAGTGTCGCTGGCCGACGGGAAAATTGAAACAATTCCTATGGAGCTAACCTGGCAACTCCACCAACCCAGCGATCAGACGGTTGTTCATGCCGGGCGATTATTTGATGGTAAAGCCAATACCTATCGCCAGAATGTTGACATTTTAATTGAAGGACATCGCATTAAAGCCATCGTACCCCATCAGACAGGCAGACCAGGGAAGTTGATCGATGCCTCCACGAAAACGGTCATACCGGGCTTGTTTGAAATGCATACTCATCAACATGCCATGACGGGCGAGCGACTGGGCCGATTATGGCTATCCTATGGAATTACCTCCATTCGTGAGCCCGGCGCCGATCCGTACGATGCGCTGGAACGTAAAGAATCCTGGGCCAGTGGCACCCGCCCAGGTCCACGGCAATTCTTTACAGGTGGCCTTACGGATGGAAATCGTATTTATTACGGCGCGGCTACCAGCATCAACTCCGACGAACAGCTTGATCGTGAACTTAACCGCGCCGTTCGCCTGGGCTACGACCTGATTAAAACCTACGTCAGGATGCCTGATGCGATGCAACAACGCATAACGACTTTCGCCCATGCACACGGCTTACCCGTATCCTCGCACGAGATTTTCCCGGCTATGCGCTATGATGTTGATGCCGTTGAACACATTGGCGGCACCAGTCGACGAGGGTATTCGCCCAAAATCACGGCGATGAATCGAAGCTATCAGGATGTTATTCAACTCCTGGCCAAGTCAGGCATGAACATCACGCCAACAGCTTCCTTACAAGGTGGTTTTTTTGTGCTGGCCTCAAAAGATCCAAATCTCACCGAAAACTTGCAGTACAAGACCTTTTTCACGGAGGATTTCAGGAATTCGCTTCAGGCTGGAGCCGCTCAGATCACGAAAATAAATCCCGGATACCTGACCAACTTCGGCAATTTGCAACAAGGCATCAAGAAACTAATCGCTGCCGGTGCTCACGTAACGACGGGAACCGATAGTCCTTTTGTACCCTATGGCTTAAGCCTACACACGGAACTGCAATGCTTCGTCGACGCTGGTTTAACCCCCTATGAAGCTTTACGCTCGGCTACGCTCTGGGCCGCCGAAACGGTCGGCGTCAGCAAAGACCTAGGCTCAATAGAACCCGGAAAGCTAGCAGATATCGTCATTGTAAATGGTGATCCACTAAATAAGATACAAGACGCCCTCAAAGTTGAACAAGTCATCCGGAACGGCGAAATTTTCCATATCGATAATCTGCTCAAACACCCTTGACGATCAATCGGTTGATGATATTTAGTTTATGACATTCAATATTTTTTTCAGATTTTTCTTAGGCTAGGCTTGCAAAAAGAAACTTGAATCCCCATATTTGCAGTCCCAAACAACGGGCAAGGGAGTTTAGCTCAGCTGGTTCAGAGCATCTGCCTTACAAGCAGAGGGTCGGCGGTTCGAACCCGTCAACTCCCACCATTGAAAATCAAGCACTTAGCAGATAATGTTAAGTGCTTTTTTTGTTCCGACTAACACGTTTACTAACACAATTGCATAAGTACCTCTGAGAAATTGTATGTTCCAATCTTCTATACCCTCCATTCTATTAATAATATATATTGAATAGAAAAAATTATATGTTACCTAAAAGGATGGATTACTGGTTTAATAGCAAAGTTGCTATCTAATATAAGCATTAAATATATATAAGCTAATTCCCAGATGTCTCGCTTGAAGGATGAAATCCAGAGTAAGATTGTAGTTCCTCGATATGGAGAAGACATGGGCTTTAAGCCTGCTCCTGGCCGTTCCGCTCGCATGAAGCGCGTCAAGGCAACCAAATCAAAGCCCGAGCTAAAGCTAAGACAAGCGATTTGGAACGTAGGCCTCCGGTATCGTAAGAATTATAAGAACTTACCAGGCTCACCAGACATTGTAATTATCAAATACAAGCTTATTGTATTTGTTGACGGTGACTTCTGGCATGGCCATGATTGGGATGTAAAAAAACTTAGACTAAAACATAACGTAGGATACTGGATACCAAAGATTGAGCGCAACATTCAGCGGGACAGAGAGACTAACGAGGCCCTTACCTCGTTGGGATGGCTAGTCTTAAGGTTCTGGGAGCATCAGGTCAACCAGCATCTAGGCACATGCTTGAAAGAGATCTTAGCCAGCGTTGATGAAAGGTTTTTTGAGTTGAAATTGCCTGATATATAGCTCAAGACATGCAGGTATTACCCATTTTAAAATGCAGGGCTTAGTTTTTAGTATTAAATGCAGTAACCACAGTGGCAATGGATGCCATTATTGTAGTGACCTTATTGTAAGTATCAAATTGGTCAGGCTTGAGTTGTCTTTTTAAATTATCCAACTCATACAATACCTTTTGAATATTTGCTTCATTCAAAGCATCCATGACGGAAAAGCCACTGAAGAAATTTATGAGCTTCAACCTTCAAAATGAGAGCAGGACCAATTCTAGCAAGATTGTAGTTGTCGATTAAACCACGGTCTCCAAAGTCCTCAAGAATAATATCAATTGTATCCTCATCTATTGCAGTAGAGTTTATCAGGCCATTCCAATCAAATGGAGTCATCTGGCCGGGGTGTACATTGTCACAGAGCCATTGAAGAGTGTCATCTTGCATCTGTGAGGTAATAAGCGGAAGCATAATATTGGGCTTTGAATAGCGCTTAAATGTGGTTCAACTGGTCAATTTTCGCAAATTTAGAAAGTCATAGACTTGTCAGTTAGCTTAAGCTTTCAAATACATTGATTCTGAAGTCAAGGTGGGCGTAGCCATGCAAAATAGATTGTTTGTAGTAGGCTATAGACTTAAAAATGTCTTCGAACGCTCTAATTGCTGAATAGCTAATATTGTGAACTAAGAATATGGCGGTGGCCTGTGTTATCTCGATATGAGGGTCATCTGGCGCT
The DNA here is from genome assembly GCF_054776975.1 of Spirosoma harenae. Taxonomy (NCBI): domain Bacteria; kingdom Pseudomonadati; phylum Bacteroidota; class Cytophagia; order Cytophagales; family Cytophagaceae; genus Spirosoma; species Spirosoma harenae. The sequence continues at coordinate 237,129 of NZ_BAAHBD010000009.1, forward strand.
GGATAAGTTGAGTGAAACTGAATTTCCGGCCTTGGAATGAAAAGCGTATCTGAGATAGAGCTATAATGAGTTGTAAAGTCATTCTTGAGAATGTAAGATTTACCTAGCTCACTAAATAGCTTATCATCGAAAATAGCTTGAAAGCTTTGTACACAAGGCTTTCCTTCAAATGGTCTCTTGTTAAGTATAGTCTGTATCTGCTCTTGCTGAGCATGTGTTAACTTTTGCCTTTTGACCCTTCATAAATATTGACTGTATTGCCAATTCTACACACAAACATAAAAGAAGGCATAAAGCCACTTGTCAGGAAGCCGTACAACAACAATTAATAACAATTTTATTCCGACTTTACAGAGTGCGTCACATTTTATAGAAAATGACCGAATTAATACCGCTCATCAAAATATTCTTCATCGTCAATGAATGTTCGCCTGGTTTGGCCACGAAACTCTATATTGCAATATAGATGGCTTTTTTTGTAAGCTTCAAGTTTACTTACGGCCTCAATCTCAATCTCTTCTTCAGCATACCCGTAAGTTGTTCCTGAGAAGGTGTCTTCACCTGGCTCACGGATTACTTTAATATAAAAGACCCTTGGTTCAGAAGACATCATTAGGTTGTTTATTAATTAAATTGGGGCTGGTTTGCAATTAAGTGCTCAATATAAACCATTGAGTACAAATCTTTATATATGCGATGAATGAATGGACTATTGATGAAGCTAGAAAGGAGTTACGGCACATTCGTAAACAAGATGCGAAAGGCACAATAAGCTATAGTTTAATTGACCTTGAACGGCTCATAAGCGATCCCAGATTCCCGAAAAGGACGAATGACGATTATATAGAGAAGCTACGGGCTTTAGCATCGCCGAAGCGCCTATAGTTACGAATTTTAGATGGTTACAGCTATCCGAAAAGAAATCATAATGCTGTAACAGCATTATACTTATAATAATTTATATTAACGCAATTTTAAAAGAGTAACAAAAATATAATGGTACTCCACGACTCGATAAACGGGCAGGCTACAACCGGCTATACCCCTACATTAATTCAACCAAAACTCAAATTTATTGACTTATTCGCCGGCCTTGGTGGCTTCCATAAATCCTTGTCAGAGCTAGGGCACGAATGCGTATTTGCTAGCGAGATAGATGTAAGCCTACAAAAGTTATACGAGCGAAATTGGGGCATCCTGCCCCAGGGAGACATTCGCCGTATCGTAGACCACTACATTGACCAAATCCCTCCTCACGATATACTTTGCGCTGGGTTTCCCTGTCAGCCATTCTCCAAAGCGGGTAAGCAAGAAGGCACGGATGACAAAGAAAGAGGGACATTGTTTGACGAGATCATTAAGATCCTAAAGCATCGAGAACCTAAGTACTTTATCTTAGAGAACGTAGCTTACTTAGCCAAGCATAAGAATGAGGAGACCTGGTCTAAGATGAAAAAGCAATTGGAGGGAGCGGGCTATACTGTTGATCAATGTATCTACTCTCCACATCAATTTGGAATCCCTCAGCACCGTCAACGCATCTTTATTGTTGGGTGCCGCGCAGGATTATCCCACTTTACTTGGTATAATACGACTCATTCTCTACTGAATGTTCCTGAATTTCTAGATAAAAATCCAATCATAAAGCGTGAATTACCCAAAGCAGAGATAGCCTGTCTAGAGTTGTGGCAAGAGTTTATTCAGGCCATTCCAGCTGAAAATCGCATAATTGGCGCTCCAATATGGGCAATGGAATTTGGGGCTACTTACCCCTTTGAGGGACGAGCTCCAGCAAACTTTTCTAAGAAGACGCTCAGTCAGTATAAAGGCTCTTTTGGCAAGAGCTTAGCGGACATGCCAAAGAAAATGCAGCTAAGAAATCTCCCTAACTATGCACGAGATCGAGAGGAGTTTCCTAATTGGAAGAAAAGCTACATTCATCAAAGCAGAGAATTTTATAAGCGCAATCAACCCCATATTGAGCAGATCGTACAGCGAATTGCCCGATATGAATCGCAAAGTTGGCAAAAGCTAGAATGGAACGTTGGAGAAGTTGCAGAGCGTGACATTTTTAAATACATCATTCAGTTTAGAGCGTCTGGCATACGTGTGAAAAAAGCTGACTTTTTCCCGTCGCTCGTATGCTCAAATACCCAAGTCCCAATTCTTGGCTGGGAGCGACGATATATAACTCGTGAAGAGGGGGCAAAGCTTCAGGCGTTAGAAGGAATAAAGTTGCCCGAATACGATACCACTTGTTTTAAAGCATTGGGTAATGCTGTAAATGCTCATATTGTTAAAGTGATTGCTGAAAGCTTGATCCATGGCAAGCAATACCATCAATCTCCAAGTCGGCTAAATCGTTCGAGCCTTAAAAGTGTCGTCAGCAGCAGTCAATTAGAGCTAGCTTTCGGGTAATGAGTACTACGCAGGAAAAGATTAGCATTCGCCCAGGAGTGGCTATGCTTGGCATTCTAAAGCACATCGAATACGATCATTGGTATGCTATTGCCGAATTTGTCGATAATGCTATTGACAGTTACTTAAAAAACGTGTCGGCTCTAAAAGATATAGAAGGTGACAGCTATCGCCTGGAAGTAGCTATTGAAGTGGACACGAGCGAGAGTTTTATCCGAATAAGAGATAATGCGGCTGGCATTGATGAAAAAAATTACGCTAGAGCCTTTCGGCCTGCTGAGCGTCCCTTAGATGCATCTGGCCTATCCGAGTTTGGCATGGGCATGAAGTCCGCAGCTTGTTGGTACTCTGATTATTGGACGGTGCGGACAACTGCGATAGGTGAGCCCGTAGAGAAATTGGTGGTATTTGATATGGATAAGATCTTCGAAGATAAGCTAGAAGAGCTTCTTGTTGATACTGAGCCAATCTCTCCATCAAAGCATTACACCGTCATTGAGTTATTGAAAGTCCATCGGATGCCACAAAAGAAGACTATTGCTAAAATTAAAAGCCACCTAGCAAGTATTTATCGAGACTTTATTCGTAGCAATAGCTTAAGACTGTCGCTTAATGGTGAGCAACTTACTTATGATGAGCCAAAGATCTTAGAAGCCCCCTCATATGACAACTTAACAGGCCCTTCAGTAATCTGGAAGCATGACGTTCACTTTCCAATCGATGATGCTTTGAGCGTCCATGGGTTTGTCGCCATTCGTGAAAAAGGATCAACCTCAGAAGCTGGCCTTGCTTTGTTTCGTCGCGGCCGAGTCATTCAAGGCAGCTTTGATGAGACATTCCGTCCACCACAAATCTTCAAGAACCCAAATAGCTTTCGCTATCAGCGGGTTTTTGGTGAACTGCACTTAAATGGATTTGAAGTAAGCTTTAGTAAGCGTGGCTTTCAAGCAGATGAGAACATGCAAATCTTCCTAGACTTGTTAGAAGATGACCTGGCTCCTCTACTTGAGCAAGCTGACCATTATCGAGTAAAAGCTTCTGAGACCGACTATAAAAATACCTCAGCAGTAGTTGTAAAAAATACTGTAGCTCAACTAGAACAAAACGCCCAAGAGATTCTCACTACTATACGTAGCTTGCCTGCTTTAGATCTTGATTTGAACCAGCCCTTAAGTTCAACAGAAAAAGCCAGCAATCAACTGTTTAAAGTCGAGTTTAACGACTCCACTTGGGAAATCTTAATCGAGATGTCGTTTGACCCCTCAATTAAAAATTTCTACGAGATTGGAGATCATTTAATCCCTCAGTACTTACTTGATCGGCAAAAAGATGTCCGTCAAGTTGGCATTCGCTTGTCCTTAACTCATCCATTTATGGAGTACTACGCAGGAATCGATAAGTCGCGCATGGAGCCGATCCTTAAGATTATTGCGGCTTTAGGATTAGCTGAGACGGTAGCTAAAAGCGTTCACAGCACTGGACAAGGGGAAATTCGTCGAAATTTTAATGCTTTAATCTCTAACCTTTTGACCAAACAATAATCCACAAGCCATGAGTGAGCAAATCCGAGTTATTCAACCTTCCACCATATTTTCTACTTGGGAGCCAATAAATATGGGCAATGAAGTTTTATCCCTTTTACAAGCAAAAGATCGCCATAACAACTTAATTGATCCGGAGGGTAGGCCAACTAACGCAGGCCTACAGATCATTAACGAAACAACTTCAATCCTAGAGCTATGTGGTGACCCAGAAACAGAGGTCTTTCGGGAGACAGGATTGGTCATTGGCTACGTTCAGAGCGGAAAGACTCTGTCATTCACGACGCTAACGGCCATGGCACGGGACAACGATTATAAATTGATTATCATTATCGCAGGCACGTCTAAACCACTTAGTCAGCAAACAACCGACCGATTGCAACAGGACTTACGGCTACCGAGAAGTGATCGGCGTTGGATGCTCATTGCCAACCCTAAAGGTACCGACCAGCGCAATAGCATAAAGGCAGTGCTAGATCAGTGGACAGACCCTTATTTTCCTCGCAATGAGTGCCAAACGATAATTATTACGGTGATGAAAAATGGAAGTCACTTGAGAAACTTAGACGCTCTGCTTCAAACCTTTAACCTCAATGGTGTCTCCACATTAATTATTGATGATGAAGGCGACCAAGCCAGTTTAAACACGAATGCGAAGCGAGCAGCTGATGAAGGAAGGCCGCTAACGGACGTCGAAGCAAGCACAATATACCGTCGAATTACAGACATTCGCTCCCGGCTTCCGCATCACACATTTCTACAATATACCGCTACTCCACAAGCCCCGCTCTTTATAAATATTCTTGACCGGCTTTCGCCAAACTTTATCAAACTCTTAACTCCAGGAGAGAGCTACACGGGAGGCCGGACTTTCTTCATTGAGCGGCCAGAATTAGTCAGGCCAATACCTACTCATGACTTAGATAGCGATGATAACCACCTCACTGCTATTCCTCAGTCACTGCTGGAAGCTCTGCGTATCTTTTATTTGGGCGTAGCCGCTGGATTTTACAATGGGGAAGCAAGCGGATCGAATCGAACAATGATGATTCACCCATCTCGGACGACTGGTGAGCACCGGGATTACCAAAATTGGGTAAATAATACTGTCAACAGTTGGATACGCTTATTGGATGAGCCTGAAGGGAACCAGGATAAGGAAGAGTTCTTATTAGTGATGGAGCGATCGCATGCCGAGCTTAGCTTGACCGTGCCCGGCCTACCGTCTTTCGCAGAACTTCAATCAAGCCACGTCCTGAATAGAGCGTTGCGATACACACAGCGTATTGTGGTCAATGCGAGAGCGGGACGAACGCCCGAAATCCCTTGGACGACTAACTATTCCTTTATCCTGATTGGTGGCCAGGCGCTTGATAGAGGCTTCACGGTAGAAGGGCTTACCGTCACATACATGCCCCGTGACATTGGGACGGGGAATGTAGACACCGTCTTACAACGGGCACGATTCTTCGGCTACAAGGGCAACTACTTAGGGTATTGCCGACTGTTCTTGCCAAATAGCGTCATTCACGCTTACCGTGATATCATACGGCATGAAGAGGACGTGCGTAATCGATTAGCAGAATATAATATTAATAACCTTCATTTAGATAATTGGAACCGACAGGCCGTCCTTAATTCCATGTTAAGTTTGACGCGAAGAAACGTCTTATATGACGAAGTCGTCAGAAGCATTATCAGAGGTAATCAGTGGACCGATATTAAGTCACCACAAGATACAGAAGAGCTAATTGGTGAAAACTTAGAAGTATTAATGACATTTGTTACTGAGCATCAGAGTTTGTTTATGCTCGATCCAGGCGATCCTCGGCGTACTGAAGAGCAAAAGAATTTGTTAGCAAAAATTGCCGTAAGAGATATATTAGACAATTTACTTAATAAGCTAAAATTCACTCGAGCAACGGACTCGAATAACTTCACATTAATTCGCAGCGTGTTGACTGACCGTGCAGATGCATTGCCTGAGCTTACTTGCAACCTATACTTAATGTCGGTCACTGACATTCAGCATTGGTCGCCAAGTATCCGGGGGATTGATGGAAGGGGGCAGATAAGTCAGTTGTTTCAGGGCTCTAACGTTAATACAGGCTATCCAGGCGCACGTAATATTATGGTTCCAGGCGAGATTAATGTTCAGGTTCATTTATTAAACATTCGTGATATGCTGGGGGTGGCTTATCGTCGCGTCCCAACCTTAGCGCTCAGTTTACCAAGTAGTCTAGAGAGTCACACGGTGCTTCAGCCAACGAATAGTAATGAATTTATACGACCTATTTAATACCATTGCTAGCCCTGATGGGGAGAATATGTATAATGCTGAGCCAGTTACTCCTTATTCACCCCATCGACTGGCTAAGACACAGGATTCCTATCCAGCTTTATTAATTCGAACGGAGCATAACTTTAGTCAGAAGCCACGGCTTAAGCTTCAGAATTTGAAAGTGCTTACAGACATTAAATGTCAAGTTAATACAGGGCTAGAGAGTTATGATGAGCTATTTACGGTCATAATATTTACTAGCTCTGATCCTGAGCTACAAAAATATTTCTTACGAATTACTGAAACTTTGATTGATGCCTTACCAGCGTTGCCAACCGAACAACATGTTTTAGAGATCTTGTTTCGATATACAGAAGTCTTTAAGTTATTAACCGAAGTTGCTCGGAAACCTGCACTGGGTCTATGGGCGGAATTGTTTGTTATTGCCGAAAGTGATATGCCAGCTTTCTTAGTTGAAAGCTGGCATACAAATCCGACGGACACATTCGACTTTCAGTGGGGAAATAATCGCCTTGAGGTCAAAGCAACAGTTCAGGATCGACGTATACATACTTTTTCAATGGAGCAACTTAACCCAGGTGAAGGTATTCAGGTAAAAGTGGCATCTATTATGACAAAGCAGACATCAACTGGCATTACGATTCTTGCTCTTGTTGACATGATTAAAGGCCAGTTAACTAACAGCCAATTACTAGAAAAGCTATTAATTCAAATCGCCAGAACGCTGGGTAAAGATTATAAGGAAGCAACTCGGCTAACCTTCAGCGATGACTTGGCTAAGGAATCTATTCGCTTTTTTGACAGCTTACAAATACCAAGGATTAGTCGAAATGATGTGCCTATAGGAGTTACGAACGTAAAGTTTCAGGTACAGTTGTAAGCCAATCAAAAAACCGACTGACGCCTACACAAACTAAAACCATTCTTGTCAATAGATGCATCGGAGTAAAAGGATTTGAGAATATTCCTCCCGTTAGTTTGCTAAAGCATTGATTTTTTATTTGTTACATAGCAATATAGCTCAAAACAATACTCAACAGTGGCCCCTAAACCTGACGAGAGATATATTGGCTTAGTTAAGTGGTTTCGTGATGAAGTACGGGATGCTAATTATGGGTTCGTCCATCATATTGAGCTTGGCGACTTATTTTTTCATGAGCGCAGTATAGAAAAAGGGCAGGTACTTAGCGCATTCACCGAGAACAAGGCTGTGACGTTTGCTATACATCCTTCCAGAAAGCATGTCGATAAATACGAAGCAGTAGGGGTTCGGCTACTCATAACCGAGCAAGACCATTCTTTCCTGCTACAGAATTTTCTGAGCAATGTTAAATCCCGTGGGGTGTATAGTGATTATCCCGTACTACAAAAAGCTTTACGCGAACGGATCATCACGTTGTTTAATTCGAACGCAGATGCCAGTAACAGAGAGACTTTATTTAGTCAATATCTTTCGTTCCTTGTAAAGAACGCTTCTCAAGAAAATCCTAATGGTACAAAAGCATTTTTAGAAGCAATGCTCAAGATCGGCAAGGATCTTTTTGAGCAATATTATTCTGCCATTACAGTTGAGCTATATACATTAATTTCAGAAGAGATAATATACGATCTATGGCTAAGCAGCTATCTTCCTAACTGCCCAATTGATCATGCTTCATTACTGATCATTCAAACCGGTAAGGCCCAGCGAAGGGTAATTTTAGATAAATGTACTGTTGAAGAAAGAAGCAATATCCTGTTCAAGGTCGCTCTTCATTACGAGCAACACCCATCCGAATGCAATCTAGAGAGTTGCTGTGCTCTTTTAGCGCTAACGCGGGAGTTCATGCCTGATAAGATAAAAGCGGTGTTTGAGGTTCTAGAGACGGCAGTAAGCCAGGAAGTGCATTGCGGAATCTGGCTAGAAGAGTTTACGGACAAATGCCCTATCTCTTATTTAATTGCTGTATTGCTGCATAAGGATAAAGCAAACCAGGACAAAATTCTACGGCGATGCACTGAGTTGGAATGCCTAGAAATATTAACGTCAGTAGCCAAGAATATTATTGATCAACAAGCTTGGAATCGAGGGGAGCATATAAAGTTGCTGGATCTAATAAAGGAATATATTTCAGGACATTATGATGGTATCATTGACATGATCACTGTCAGTCTACCTCCTTATCACAAGCTTGACCTGTGGCTGAAGGATTATTATGTCACTCTGGACTTCGATCAATACAAGCCTTATGTTTTTACGTTATCAGTAAACGACCAAAAAAGATTTGTAAAAAAAACTCTTCACTACAAAGCCGAAGGTCATGTAAAATTAACGGCGGAAGACTTACTATCATTGAACGTAATTGATTACGACACCAGTAAAGCGGCTGAAAAGATTGATGGCCAACATTTAGACTATTCCACAAGTATTATCCTCAATACAACCTCAGCGCTACTTCGACAGGTCAACTTCGATACAAGGTCATCTATTAAGGAAGAGGAGCGTAAATTATATAATATCATATTATCTCAATTGCGAGACCCAAACGATATTCTCGAAGTGACGGGGTATTTTGACAAATGTGAGGGGCGATGCTCAGTACGTAAGCATGTTCATCAGGACGACAAAGGCGAGATCGTGTCCGTTGAGCGGGAGTATGTCCGTTATAAAGTACCTGACCGTCATTTGGTTTGTGATGGTCGAAAAGCTGTCAATTTAGAGACGGGCGAAGCAGTACTCGATGAATCGACTAACGAAGAGTTCTGGTGGTGTGCTAATCAGAAGTGCTTTCAAGCATCGAGGCAGTTACATAAAGCGGATGAGTGGGAGAAATACACACTTATTGACATGCTTGCCATACTCGGCATCAATTACCGACCAAAAGAGCTTGAGACATACCTAAGCTTGATTAATAAAATTAACCGTTTCCTTAAGCATATGCGATGTCGAGGTTGTGAGCAGATCCTAAGGCCTATCAGACAATCTAATTATGCTTTCTACGGTGTTAATGATTTTCATTGCACGAATGAGGCCTGCTCAAGACATGGTGAGACTATTTATCTTACGCATTGTCTGAATGGGAAATGCGAGCAAGTGGTTGACAGTCGAGATTGTGTAAAATGTCGACCAGCGGAATATGACTCGGATCGGTGCGGCTGGTATGTCTGTAATTATTGCTACTCCTGTTGTTCGGATGATGTTATTGACAGGCGTAAGTACATTTTGCAGAAGACCGGACAGGAATATAGATGCCACCATCAAGGACATAGGGGGCGCTACATATGCTGTAATAAATGTGGCTTACCCATGCAGACCGATACATTCGATGAGGCTGAATACTCTAAAGCCTTAAACTGGTTTATTGCACAGGCCCAACTTAAGACTTCAAAATTTGTGATAAGTAGTGGTCAAAACAAAGCAGGCAAGTGGTGGTTCAGATTTTCTAGAGGGGAATTATCTCAATCTGAATTTAAAAAAAAATTGTTTAAGCTAGAGCGGTTAGGATTTAACATTCCGAACATTGCTGAAGAGCGTTTAGTACAGCTAGTGGCTGAGCCGTACAAAGTAAGACGCCAGGGGAGTGAGATACTCTTCTGCGAGACTTGTAACACAAAAGTGGATCTATCAGAAGATTTTGAGCGAACTGCAGCTATTAAGTATTTTCATAGCACTTACTTTTCAGATAGAGGTCAAACAGCTTATAAAGACTAAATCAGTAAATATCACCAACGCAGGTTTTCGGCAACTTGCTTTTTACACTGTATGTTGTCCACTTTCAATTGACGATATACAGGGGTGGGTTAACTACAATCAACCTGTGATTAGAAATTGAGGCCGGGGTGGGTTTCCCCACTAGTTGATGCCAAGTCAAAAGTAAAGCCCTAACCCCGATCTCTCTGTTTAACTGGATTTATATAAGATAAGACTTGCCATACAGAAAGGCTAATAAAAAGTATTTGGTAAATATATCTGACAAAAGCGCCCCTAGAGAGTTGTTTTAGTAAATAAGAAAGAGCAAGTTTTATAGCAACTTTATTTTTCACGCCCCTCAACCGCCACCCAATTTTGTCTATAACGAATGGCCTGCTAAGTTCTTACCTTCTAAGCGCTTGATCTCAGCATCAATAATCTCCCGTTCTAGCCGTAACTTGGCTAACCTAGTTCGCTCATAATCAGCATGGAAGTAGTCAATCGCTTTCTCAATGACCACTGCTTGACTTAACCCTAATTTCTCACTTAGATTCCCAATTTGCAATAAAGTGGAGAAGGGGACTCGTGGTGAAATTTTTCGTTTCATATCAATTAATGAATAAAGTATAGTTTTGGTTACGCCACTCAAACGCCAGTCCTTTTTCAGTCAGTAGTTCCATGCAAAGACTGTGCAAGTAGTAAAACAATGAAACCAATTAACTTTTCCTTGAAAATCAACAAGTTACCCATAAATGTCAGTAATTTCCAATGTTTGAATTAAAAGTCTATATATTCACCTAACATAGAAAACAACAAAAAATAGAGCTTATTGGCGTAAAATGGCTAGTGAGGGAGAAAAAGTAGGCTGAAAGGATTAAACCTTTTCTCTTGAACCATTGCGTACAGTTATCAGGTGTTCAAGGTTAAAATTTTATTTCCCTATTAGCGAAGAATTTACAATTCTCAGCCAGTTTTTCCCTTTGAGGTGGCTAAACCTAATTGATTGAAAGGCGGCTGGGTTCGTTGCCAATTGAAATAACTTGCTGCCGTTTGTTGCTTAATTGTATGTGAAGGATCCGGTAGTTTTGACTGATACCGCTCAGTTGGGTAATCCTCCAAATATTGGGGCAATTTCAGTAGTACCTCACTTTGAGTAGGGTTAGGGCCATTCTTTATCTTCATTGGGGTAGTTAGGCGTTCATCTATATTTGCAGCTACTCTACCGGTAGGCTCTATACGACCATTCGTTTCATTCTTGCTTCTGCCGTTTTTGCCGGGAGATTGACTTTTCGGTTTCGAAATTGGGACTCGTGCAATCGCTCCTGCTGGCAGTTCATAAGGGGTTATTTCTTTCCAGTTTATACCCGCGTCTCGGCATCGACTGAAGAAGGTTTTTAACTGTACTTCTTTGTAACTCCGCAGACAATGACTGTACTGACGGTCACAATTTGCGGGGTTGTATTCAGGATTAAATTGACTAATTACATGAAAGTATTCCCGCCCACCTTCCCCAAAGCTACTGGCCAAATCACAACCGATAGCGTACCAATAGTTGTACCCAGAAGTAATGTCAATGCTTCGGCGCCTAATCTCTCTAATGCAGGATTCAACCCGTTCTCGTTCAGTATTCGCATTATTACTTGGTGCAAAGTCTCGAGTAGAGCCAGGCCTGGGTTCGTCATATATGTCAAAGAGCATTACCTTTTCGGCAAAGTAAGCGTCAGGATCATAGGAGTAGCCGCGTAGACTAGCCACATTACGGGGTTTGTTATCGATAATAATGCCGTAGTAGGCAAACACTCGTTTAAGTGCATCAAAGTGCTTGTTATGCCACTCAGGGTAAGCAATGGGTACCAGGCCCCAATACCCTGTGCCAGATACCGATAATCCGCAGTAGGCAACAAAGGGTAACTTGGCTATTTGTGTCTTCAGGTCGGCATAATTGCGGATACGAGGATTATCTTTCAGGTCAATATCGAACTGAAGCACACCACTGTGGTGCACTAAATCCGACGCCTGTCGGTAGATGAATACTCCGCTGGGTGTAATAGCTGGCAAGGTCGCTTTGACCTCATCTCGTTTGAACTTGTCCGTCAACTGACGAATCAGTTCAACCTTCTCCCTGTATTTGCTATTGGTCAGCCAAGTATAGAGATTAACAGGCTTGGGATTGCCAGCTGTATTGTAATTGGCAAAGCACGATACCTCAACATTTAGCACTTCTTTAGCCAGAATGTATGTAGCCATAATTGTGTTAGTGGCAAGGTGGTAAAAATAGGTGGTAACCTGTATTGCCACCTGTTTTGGTTGGTGGCAATGGCAAAGACCATATAGGGGGTCTGCCACCTGCCACCAATAATTTTCACTTAAGTGGTTCAAAGCGGTAGTACTCGTTTTTGCCTTCACTATAGCCGTAAAGTCGTGCTAATCGCCCAGCGTTGTCAAACATTTCAGGTTGCTGATCTATTAATTCCTTCAGTCGGTTACGTATCGTTCGATCACTAGCATTGAACTCTTTCATTAGTACCATGACTACCTCCCCCTTTTGTACAGGGCCTTCACTCAGTAGGCTTTCCAGCCGCTCGGCTATATCTTCGACAGCCGCTTTGTGCGTGCGGTAGTTGTTGTGAGTTATTACTGCATCACTGCTAGCTAGTACCAATCCGTTTGCCTCATCACTAAATTGCAGAAATACCGGTTCAGGGCGCTTACTTCGACGCAGTTTGAGATACTTCAGTTTGATGAGTTCTGAATCTTCCCCTTTCTCCGTTTTCTCAATGCCAATTTGTAGGACTGTGCTGGCTTTATTAACGGCTTCTGTACCCGTATGCCCTCTTGCCTTATCGGTTCCTGGATTTTGGTGAATGACCAGCAGAAATGTGGCGTTGTGACGATCGCAGAGGTTACCTAGAAAATCAAACAATCGCATGGACTCTTTAGGATCGTTAAAATCGCCAATGGCATCAGTCACTACATCGATCAGCACAAACAGGTGCAGATTGGTTTGATCTCGGGCGTGGCCAATAAAAGCTTCTATTGCATCAAATCGGCGGGACCGGTCAACGCTTTTAACAGAAGTGAATCGAAAGTTAGCGGGCTTATCTTCGAGTTTGTAGCCTGCCTTTGACTTAATCCCCTGAATGGCATAAGGCAACTCTTCAGTTAGATTCCGCTCTGTATCAATATAGCAGACGCAGAAACGTTCTAGCATTGCCCGTTTAAACCCTAAGAACTTTGAATCGTCGTCGTTACCGGTCGTTAGCATTAACGCTGCTAGTTGTTCAGCTAGTCGAGACTTATGCGAGCCAAAAGCGCCCTGCACAATACTAATGGTACCCCGTCCAATAATGCCGATTTCCTCACGGGTAATCAGGGGCGAACTCCAGACCACGGCTTTGGTCGCTAGATCAGCTACAGATTCTTCTATGTCCATCATAACTTCCAATGCCTGATGGCGAAATGCTTCCAATTGTTGTTCTTTAGATTGCTGTTTCAGTTGCTGGCTATTAGTCGTCCGTTGGTGACTATCAGCAATGGTTGATTGTCGATGTTGTTCTGGATCAAAAGATCCATCAGGAATATCTACGACAATATAATCTGTATCTTTGTCGTGTTCTTGGCTCATACTAGTAAGTTTTCAACCGCCTTCGGTTCGCTCCCGTTGGCGGTTTCCTTTTGAGATAATCAAGCAAGTTGAGAGGGGAACTCCTCCTGAAACCAATCATAGAACTCCTGGAAATTCGAGACAACAACGCAAAAGGCTCCCGCTTTTTTGAGCTCAGAAATAGCATCTTGCTGTTCTAGTGACAGACGATCTTTGCCAAATTTGACTTCAATAAATACAGACAGCCCATTAATTACTCCCATAATGTCTGGTAACCCACTTCGCTGCTTTGAAGGAATGAATTTTTGCAGATCTGCACGGAATGTTCCTGTACTGGCAAGCCTGGTGGCGAAATAGCCAGAATATTTGAGATAGTCTATGATGGCCGTAGTTAAGTCATTGGCCGACTTATCGCTATATCGAGACTTAACCAATGCGAACTGGGGAACATTTGCATATTTCTTGGCCTTAGCTTCATTGGCTAACCGATTGAGATGTTTAAGCGCAGGTGTCATGGCTCGATAGGAGTTTTAGCCCAAGCCACAAATTTTTCCTCATCAATAAGTAGTCGTTTAGACTTTCCACGAATTACTACGCCCTCGGGCATTTCTTTCAATTTCCCATAGAATGTTGACCGAGGCCAGCCGGTCATTTCCATAATTTTTTTGGGAGTTGTAATACGCCGGTCTGTACCTGACGAAATAGGCTCAGTTGTTCTATTCCGTAGAAATAGCAATATCTCTAATGCTAAGCCCTCTAGATTAGAAAGTCGATTGTTTATCGACTGAAATGGATTTTCCATATGTCCTAGTCATTTTTTGAACAGGACAAATATTATATGAGCTTGAAGTGTGCACCTGGGGTGCAGGTGGGGTGCTAATTTTCAACTAATAATTTCTTTCTTAAAGTACCTATCTCTGAATCAGCCTGTTGTCTCTGTATTTCAGTGAGAAAAGGTTGCACTTTTTCAATGTCCTTGATAAGGTATTTTGTTTTAGATTTTGAGCCGTTCGGGTATGATATACGTTTAGCGGGTGTACAGAAAGGGAGATAGTCATTATATTCTGGCTGGCTTCTTTTAAGCATATCACCTCCTGTATAAAAATACTTTAAAATCTTTTGTCGCTTAGTTAAACTTGACTCTTTATTAGAAGGCGGTATAATTGATTCTGATTTTTTACTTGAAAATAGTGTAGCTGGCTCTGAATCCTCATTTGAAAGCGGTATGGTTGAGCCTAATTCATAATCAAATACCCTAGAAGTTAGATTAGCTAGCTGTTTTAGGTACACTTTCAAGTCATAAATAATACCAGGAATCGCCATACCTATTTCTTGTAATTCACCATCGATTTGATATGTATGGTCAACAATGTCTAGTGAATTAATCATATCCTTATAGCCACTAGCACCAAATTTATGTTTACGATTCTTCCAGCGTCTATCAAACTTATTAACCTGCTTACTCATCTCTTTATAGAAATTATCTAGTCTCAGCAGGTATTCTTGACGACTAGCATCTACATTTGGCGCATTAATGGAATTAGTTTCTACTTCTTCGATTAACTCTGGAATTTCACGATTATATTCCAATCTTCTATCTGAAGTTGCAATCCTAATTGACTTCAAATCATCAGATTTATACTTCCAAAAAAACTTTCGCTGTTCATATGTTGGCGGGCCACTATCCTCACCTTTATACTCTTGATAGAAGGCATCAAAATCAAAATATTGATGAAGTCTTTCTGGAAAAGAAAGCAGTTCGATCCACTTATTAAAGTGCATTTTAACTTTATTTAATTTTTTGATTTCTATATTGGGCATATTAAATAAGGGAATTGTAGGCATCATCAATAATGTCTGATGAAAAGGAGTCTAGATAAATGGCGGTAACAGCCTCGGTTTTATGGCCCATTGCCTGACCAATTATCGCTGCCGCTACTCCTGATTGTTTTAGGCTGGTTGCGAAGCTATGTCTAGCAACGTAGGTAGTTAATGGGGCACTAATTCTAAGTCTTTCACCAATAATTTTCAGGTTTTTGTTAACCTGCCCTAACACCTTATGAAGCCGGTTATTTATCTGCGTTTCAATCTTATGTTGATCGGAGTTTAAAATCGGGAAAATGTAGCTATCCGGACCAATATAGGTTTCAGGTCGATATTGCTCAATAATATCTATTGCCGTTGGCAAGAGTTTTAGAGAAAATCGCCCACGCGTTTTCTGCCTGATATAACTTAAACGAATGTTGCCCTCAGCATCAGTAGAGAGGTTACGCCAACGAAGCTTTGCTAAGTCAACAAAATTTATTCCACCAACATAGAAACTGAATAGGAAGACGTTTTTTGCAAACGTTAAACCTTGTATTTCAGTGGCATTTTTGATTTTAGCAACTGCACCTGGGTTTCGTATTCCTTTAAAGTCCTCGATGGCATAAATGGCAGTAGGTGTATAATTTTCAACCTTTCGTACCTCTTCACGACTAATTGCCCGTTTTTGAGTCGAGGTATCAAACTTGCCTATACTAAATTTATGTTTATCGGCAACGGTACGTGCAAAAGGATAAGAGTCAGGTTTAGCAAAACCATTGGCAATTGCCCGATTTAATACTGCTCGCAGAGTTCTAAATCGATTGCTTAGAGTATTGTCCGCAGCTCCACCCGCCCGTAATGTATTTTCCCATTCACTACAGAACGAAACATTTACTTTATCGAATGGTATATCCTGGGTATTATATTCGTCTTTTATAAATTTAGCTAACTGATTTCGAAGATCTTTATAAACAATGCTATTGCCTGTTTTTCGGGCGATCACTAGTCCATGGACAATGGTATCAATATAAGCTAGCAACGTAGTCTTTCGGGTCTGTTTGCGACTTTCTACTGCTTTACTAGCAACAGTAGCCGCATCATGTTGTTCATCAGTTTCAGCAAGGCTTTTGGCTGCCGTTTCATAGCGTTCGACTAACTCATTCAACCGGCTCTGCAAATCCCTTTTTAGGTGATCAGGATAGTTACGCCGAATAGACTGCTTACTCTCATCCCAGTATTTAGGGGCAAGTGTTAGACCTGTCGCTATGTACTTACGCTTGCGCTGTTTAGTAATACAAATAAAGAAAGGGCAAGTACCGTCCTTCTGCAAGTCATAAGTGCGATAGACGATACGAACGCTGGCGCGTGCTTCTTTATGATCAGTTGATTGTGCCATTGTGGTTGTAGGCAGACTATGTAGGCAGTGGGTTGTCTCTTCCTAACACGTTTACTAACACAAATCTAGCACAATAACTATAAACAACAAGAATCAATAAGACAAACACCATTTTTAAATATCTATATATTAGACATTTAAATAAAAACAGTTAATAACGGGTACTTTATAACCTATGCCTTACAAGCAGAGGGTCGGCGGTTCGAACCCGTCAACTCCCACTACTGGAAATCAAGCACTTAGCAGATAATGTTAAGTGCTTTTTTGATTTCAGGTACAACACTAGGTACAACAATTATAGAAGAGGTTGAGACGATTATAGAGCTTTTCAAGCCACAAGAATAACTAAATCTGAATGTGTACTAAGGTAATGTGGTTTTTAAACCGTAAGAACAACCCAAACAGGTTGTTCTTACGGGAAATAAGATTTAGTGATCTCTATCAGCTCGCCTACCTGGCTCAAAATGCACTGTAGACATAGTAAGTAAAATAGAACTACCTAAAAACAAGATATCTTTAAGGTAAACTATGTTAAATAAGACTATACGTCTTAAAATAGGAATGAATCCTAGCGTGTATTGTTGCAGCAAGAAAAAAAGCCCTGACACAAGAACAAAGGTGTTAATGCGTCGTAATACTTTGATTAAGTTCATGAATTGTCATTATCAGTTTTGTTGTTTGCTTGATTCAACAATTTAACAATTTCTGTCGGTTCTATATTCATTTTTTCGAGCCTTTTTCTTAAATCTTTTCTAAGTTTTCTATCTTCATTTTTCTCCATAAAATCACTTAGACGCTTCAAAAAGCCCTGAGTCTTAATATCTATCTGACCGGTCAATTTAGACTTAAAAACGAAATCGGCGCCAATTACGAAAGATAAGACTAAAGCCATTGTGACGATTGCCACAACAGAGGTAGTTATAAATTCTACTGTTCCAGGAGACTGGACATTAACACGTATATCAAAATCGTCCGGATCAATAACCAAATTTTCAGTTTCGCCAAACTCTTCTGTTAATTTAAAAAGATCGCTCCAGGCTAAATAAAAATCATTAAATTTTATAGGCTCCTGTGTTCGAACATTTATTGCTAAATGTCCTTGATTCTCCTTTAAAAACAAGGGATATAACTCTCTGTCAATAAAGCCCTCGCTGTAAGCATCAACTTTTGTTAATGCTCTATGTACAAATCTAATTCTATAAAATTGTGGGTCCAACATAATTAGCCGAACGTCCTTTTTAAGCCAATTGACTTTCCTGCGTTTTAGAAAAGGGCATGGATTTTCAACATTCGAATTTTTAGTGCCAGTATATGGTCTTTCATCTTCCACTTCTCCAAATGACAGTAAGTCAGAGTTCACACTTGGAATAATAACAATATCACCTTTGGCAATACCGTAAGTGAAATCGAGTAGTTGATTGCCTATATACCTTGGTTTCTTATGCTCTTTATAGTGATCGCGAATAATAACTGCCAATGCGTTCTGACTTTTCGGCTGTGAATTTGCGTAGGCAATTTCTTCGGTTTTGACCTCGTCATAACCAATTGCCACAAAGTTGTTGACTAGAAAGTGTACGTCGTCAAATGAAAGTGGACAAAAGGGGTGAAAAGGGGAAGAGACAATTTCCTAAATTGTTTCACTCAAACCAACTTGGTTATGTCCAATTCAGCC